>NZ_LZPJ01000028.1:0-15916 GCF_001729365.1 Acinetobacter sp. YK3 | reverse complement strand
CATCGCCAGCTTTTAAATTCTAAACACCCCCTCCGCTAACGCAGAGGGGGTGTTTTTTATTGCGGAGAAAAAATACATTGAATAGTATCTCTTGAGGAATATGTTATTGTTTTATAGGTTGAATCAAAATAATAAAAGGATGAAATTTAAATGATCAATAATAACCTTGCTATGACTTCAGAAGAATTCGTCGAGGAATTTAAACTTTTAAGAGCTGATCTGATCCAGAGTTACTTTACTGTTGATTCTGAAATATCACGAATCAGTCTATTAGAAAAATCTGGTATGAATCATGAACAGATTCATTTAACTAAAAAAATTGTTTCAGAAGCTTTAACTGATGCGTTGTATACCATCTTACTCGGTCTTGATGGCTGTGCATCAATTGGTCGGCATCAAATCATGTATAGGCTATTTGATGAGGAATCAAATGAACTGACTGGCAATATAGAATCGATAGCATGGGAAAAATTTCATAGCGAAAATACATAACAATGTATAGTTGAGAGAGTTTAAAATTCATTTTTATTCCTTTTAGGCATTCTTATGCAATGGGTTGTTGCTGAAACATATTCTTTTCCCTACGAAGCACAAATTGCTAAAACACAATTGGAAGCTGCTGAAATTCCTGCCCGTATCGAAAATGAACATACTATTAATATGGATTGGCTTTATTCCAATGCATTGGGTGGTGTGCGCTTGTTAGTTCCCGAAAGTTATTTGGAAGAGGCACAAGCATTACTGGCTCAAGATTTTAGTCAGGAATTAGAACAAGAGTTTGGTTTAAGTGAATGCTGTCCTAATTGCGGAAGTACAGATATAAAGCCTTATACGGAAGGGAAGAGGCCTGCATATTTTGTTTTCTTATTGCTGGGTTTCCCATTATTTTCATATAAACATGGAACCAAGTGCCAACAATGCCAACATTTCTGGACTTAAGTTTGTATAAGCATTGATTAACAGAACCAGATTTGAATTTATGCATGGCGTCCTGTAAAAATAGATAGAAAATTAAAAAGGAAAAAAAGATGGAATATAAAGGAAGTTGTCATTGCGGAAAAATCACCTTTATTGCACAGGGTGAACTGACTGAAGCATTATCTTGTAATTGTTCAATTTGCCAGAAAAAAGGCTCTTTGCTCTGGTTTTTACCGAAAAGCGAAGTCGAAATTACTGTTGAAGAGGACGCTCAGGCGACTTATCAATTTAATAAGCATGTGATTGAGCATCATTTCTGCAAGGACTGTGGTATTCACCCCTACGCGATAGGCACTGATCCAAAAGGGATTTCGATATGTGCGATCAATGTCCGTTGTATTGATAATCTGGATCTGGAAAGTATCAAGATCAATCATTTTGATGGCCGTTCGGTGTAATTATAGAATTTAGAGTATAAAAATGACCAAGAATAAAAAGTTAGATTTTGCAGAAGTTGCAGCACTATTAGGGATATTAAAGATGCGTTTTGAAAAAAATATGCATCGACATAAGAGTTTGAATTGGGCGGATATCGAAGATCGATTGCAGCAGAAGCCAGAAAAGTTATGGTCCCTTAATCAAATGGAAGATACGGGTGGAGAGCCAGATGTAGTTTCATTGGATTCAAAATCATCTGAAATTATCTTTTATGATTGTGTCGTGGAAACACCAAAAGGGCGTAGAAGCCTTTGTTATGATCGTGCCGCTTTAGATGCGCGTAAGGAACATAAGCCAGAAAATAATGCGGTTGAGGTGGCAGAGGCTATCGGAATTGAGTTGCTAACAGAAGAAGAATATAGACAGTTACAGTCTGTTGAGCATTTTGATTTAAAAACCTCAAGTTGGGTCAAAACGCCGGAAGAGGTGCGCAAATTGGGTGGTGCAATTTTTTGTGATAGTCGTTATGGCCGTGTTTTTACCTATCATAATGGTGCTCAATCTTATTATGCGACCCGTGGATTTCGTGGCCGATTAAAAATATAGTTTCACTTTTTTATCCCACTTACGCAGTTTTTTTAATTTTTAATTTTTAATTTTTAATTTTTAATTTTGCCAAGCGCTTGCTTGGTTTTTCTGGTTTTGCTACTTTAGTGCTCATTCAATAAACAATGATCAATAATTGCTAGGAAGCAGAATATGCACCTTAATCCTTTGTACTATAACGAGCAGCATCTTGAGTTTTCCAAGAGTATCCGACGCTTTGTAGAAAAAGAGATTTCACCTTTTATCAATGAGTGGGATGAAAGTGAAACCTTTCCTAGAGAACTCTATAAAAAAGCTGCAGACATTGGTTTGTTGGGATTAGGATTTGAAGAGCAATATGGCGGGGTTGCGGGAACAGATGCATTTTATACCTTGTTAGCTTCTATTGAGCTGGCAAAATGTGCATCGGGTGGTTTGGCTGCTTCTTTACTTTCACATACGATTGGCGCGCCACCGATCCAGCATTTTGCAAATGAAGAGATAAAAGCTCACGTACTGCCTCAGATTTTATCGGGTGAAAAAATCTCGGCATTGGCGATTACGGAGCCTGGTGGCGGGTCGGATGTGGCAGCACTTAAAACCAAAGCTGTCCGAGATGGTGATTATTTTCTGATAAGTGGGGAAAAGACCTTTATCACCTCAGGGATGCGAGCAGATTATTATTCTGTTGCGGTTCGTACTGATCCAAATGCCAAAGGTGCAAATGGTATATCCATGCTGTTGATTGATGCACATAGTGAAGGGATCAGCAAAACGAAACTGGACAAAATGGGGTGGTGGGCATCAGATACCGCGCATTTGCATTTTGATAACGTTAAAGTGCCAGCCAGCAATTTGTTAGGCCCTGAAAATATGGGCTTTCTGGTGATTATGAATAACTTCAATATGGAGCGTTTTTTCCTTGCTGCGAGTAGTTATGGCTTTGCTTTGACTTGCTATGAAGAGGCACTGGATTGGGCACAGCAACGTCAAACCTTTGGCAAGAGGTTGGTTGATCATCAGGTGATGCGTCATAAGCTGGTAGATATGGCAACTCGATTGACTGCAACCCGTGCTTTACTCGAGGATACTGCTTATCGCTTGGGTAAGCCAGAATTGCAAGGCAGTGAACTAATTGCCCAGATTTGTATGCTGAAGAATGTTGCTACTCAAACCATGCAATTCTGTGCAGATGCGGCAGTACAGACGTTAGGTGGAATGGGCTTTATGAGAGGTACTAAATCCGAACGTATTTACCGTGAAGTGAAGGTAAATATGATTGGTGGTGGTGCAGAAGAAATTATGAAGGATTTAATCAGTAAGCAGTTGGGTTATTAAACTGATCGCTAGGGGCTTATTGTATGGATTCAATCCAATAAGCTCCTTTTCCCTCAGGATGAACTGCGATATACCAAATCGATGAACCCTGAGCATAGACCAAAAACTGGAATCCCTGATCCTGCATTTCTTTCTTTTTACCTTGAGTCGCATTATTCATTTTAATTGGAATGGCACCTTGAGCGCTAAAATAGTTGAGATCTGTTGGCGAAAAAGTAAAAGAGCCATGGCCTCTACTTAGGTCTAGGTCATTTATTTCAATAATATTTTTTGTGCTGGGTGGTAATATTGGAGGTAACCAACCACGTTCAAATGCATGTTCAGCTTTAGCATGCTGCAAATCTGTAAACTTGGTTTTAACAATATCATCTGTACAACCCAGTATTAGGCTGGAAAGTAAAATCAAGATTATGCGTTGCATATATTTCGCCTAAAGAATTGGCATCAGTTTATTTCTACCTGAATACGTCAGATATCTCAACGATTAAAAGGCCTGATATTTCTGATCTGTCCAATCCGAATTTAAAATTGCCCAACGTTCATGATCTTTCCATTCTTTGCCGCCCACTCGTAGGTACTGGCGAGAGAAGCCCTCTTTCACAAAGCCTGCATGTGTTACAAGGCGAATAGAGGGCAGATTGTCTGGTTGGATATTGGCTTCTAGTCGATGCAGATTCAGTGTTTGAAATGCTTCTTTTAAAACCAGTTGTAGCCCTTGTCGCATGTAGCCTTGTCCTGCATAAGGATAAAAGGCTTCATAACCTAAATAAGCAGAATGGAAGTAACCACGAATAATATTCGAGATATTAAAGGTGCCAACAATGGCATGATTTTCTTTCAAGCAGACGAAATAACGATGTTCTTGAGCGAGGTAGTGTTTAAAATCAGTCGGTGGATAGGTCCACGGTTGATGTAGATAAATACTATTTTGGTAGGCATGTTTGATTTCGGCTAAATCAGTGAATTGAGGCTTACGTAAATAGATAGCACTCATTTAACAGCCATTTCCCAAACCATGTCCGTCAATTCATCAATTTTGACTTTACCTTCGGGTCTATACCAAGTCACGGTCCAAGAAATTGAACCACCAAGCAAACGACGCCAGATAAAGGCATCATGTTTCACTTTGCCTTGAGCACGTAATTTTTCAATCACATCTAGCCATACTTGTTCATATTCATTACGCATTTTCAGAAGGTAATCTTGTTTTTCCTTTGATAGCGCAAACCATTCATGTACTAGTACTGCCATAGCTGCACCTGTATCACCAGCAATGGAGAGTAATTCAGCTTTAATAAGATGACGTAATTGCTGTTCAGGATCAGTTGAACGTTCAGCTGCTTCTTTTAAACGGGCAAAGTTATAAATGATGGTTTGTTCCATCACTGTCGCCAGAATCTCATCCTTACTTTTAAAATGATGAAACAGGCTGCCAGACTGAATTCCAATAAACTCACCGAGTTGACGAACCGTGGTTTTATCATAACCCTGCTTATAAAAGAGATAGGCTGCACCTTGCAATAAACGCCCACGTGGACTGTCATCAAAACAAACAATTTTGGGGATTTGTTCAATTGAAGTTGCGATCATGCCTATCCGTCTATCCTATTTAAGCTGAGGTACATTGTAACAAAATTCATCTGATGCATTGTCTTATCTTTTTATAACAAGCAGTTGCTTGCGTTTGACTATTTTTGCCAATACAGCATAGCATTATGTACTTTACAAACCAAGCACTTGCTTGGTAATGTTAATGCGTTTTTAGCAATAACAATGAGAAAGCGCATGACAAGTGTCAAACAGGATGACCAGAGGGTAGTCAAAATCGGGTGTGCATCAGGATTCTGGGGCGATACCAACACCGCTGCATTTCAGTTGGTGCATTTGAGTGATATTGATTATTTGGTCTTTGATTATCTGTCTGAAATTACCATGTCGATTATGGCAAAGGTGATGATGATGGACCCAAGTCATGGTTATGCACTGGATTTTGTCAGTCGAGTGATGGCACCACTGATCAATAAAATTGCTGAGAAAAAAATAAAAGTAATCAGTAATGCGGGTGGGGTAAATCCACTGGCTTGCCGTGATGCATTTCAAAAAATCATTGATGAAAAGGGCTTAAATTTAAAAGTTGCAGTGGTGTTAGGGGATGAAGTATTACCCAAGCATGCCGAATTATTAAAACAAGATATTCAAGAAATGTTCAATGGCGATGCCTTGCCTGCACATGTTGCCAGTAGCAATGCCTATTTAGGCGCTGTTGCGATTCGCGATGCGCTCGATTTGGGTGCAGATATTGTGATTACAGGTCGTGTGGTCGATTCAGCAGTTGTGCTTGCCCCCCTGTTGCACGAGTTTAAATGGTCACTTGAGGATTATGACAAGCTGGCACAAGGTTCATTGGCAGGGCATGTGATTGAATGCGGTGCGCAATGTACAGGTGGAAATTTTACCGATTGGCGTCTGGTTCAAGGCTTTGACAATATGGGCTTTCCAATCGTAGAGGTCTGTGCTGATGCTTCATTCATCGTGACCAAGCCAAAAGGGACGGGTGGGTTGGTTTCGACTGCGACTGTAGCAGAACAGATCGTTTACGAAATTGGCAATCCGCAAGCCTATCTTTTACCTGATGTGATTGCTGATTTTAGTCAAGTCCATTTAGAACAGGTGGGCGAACATCGAGTTAAGGTGACAGGTGCCACAGGTCGTGCACCCACCCAACAATATAAAGTCAGTGCAACCTATGCCGATGGCTATCGAGTCTTGGTCAGTTTCTTAATTGCTGGTCGTGAAGCACCAGAAAAAGCCCAAGTGATTGCCGATGCCATTCTGAATAAATGTGAACGCGTTTTGGCACTACGTTCAGTCCCTCCGTTTAGTGAAAAGTCAGTCGAGATTCTCGGGATTGAAAGTACCTATGGCACACACGCCCGAATCAAAGACAGCCGTGAAGTCGTGGTCAAAATCGCGGTCAAACATCTGTTTAAAGAAGCTTGTATGTTCTTTGCTTCTGAAATTGCTCAAGCCTCAACAGGCATGGCACCTGCATTGGCAGGAATTGTCGGAGGTCGTCCTAAAGCATCGGCAGTAGTGAAATTATTTTCATTTTTGATTGATAAAGATCAACTGAAAGTCGAAGTCGACTTTGCAGGACAGCGTTATCCCGTTCAGATTCCCGTTGGACAATCTTCACAAGATTATGTGCTACATCCTGTCGGTGAAGTGGCAACCTATCAAGGCGATGAGATTGAAGTACCTTTGATTGAGGTGGCACATGCACGCAGTGGCGACAAAGGCAATCATAGCAATATTGGGGTGATTGCACGTCAAGCGGAATATTTACCTTGGATTCGTGCGGCACTGACTGAGGCCAATGTTGCCGCGTATATGCAGCATGTTCTAGACCCAGACAAATCAAAGGTGATTCGTTATGAATTGCCAGAGATGAATGCGCTGAATTTCATGCTGGAAAATGCTTTAGGTGGTGGTGGGATTGCCAGCTTGAGAGTCGATCCACAAGGTAAGGCTTTTGCTCAACAATTATTGGATATGCCGGTGAAAGTGCCAGCACGACTGTTAGAAAAATAAGTAAGGATGTAAACATGGGTTATCAATCAATTTTCAGGACAGATGCATTTGCTGACAAAGTGATTATCGTGACAGGCGGTGGCTCAGGCATTGGCCGTTGTACTGCACATGAATTGGCATCTTTAGGTGCGCAAGTCGTGATCACGGGACGTAAAGTTGAAAAACTAGAGAAGGTCAGTCAGGAAATTCTGGAAGATGGCGGCAAAGTTCATTTCATCGTCTGTGATAACCGTGATGAAGAACAAGTCAAAAGCATGATTGCCGAAGTTATTGAAAAATTTGGCAAGCTCGATGGTTTAGTCAATAACGCAGGTGGACAATTTCCTTCTGCGCTTGAAAATATTTCTGCCAATGGTTTTGATGCCGTGGTCCGTAATAACCTGCATTCAACCTTTTATCTAATGCGTGAAGCTTATAATCAATGGATGGCAAAGCATGGGGGCAGCATTGTCAACATGACCGCAGATATGTGGGGTGGAATGCCAGGCATGGGGCATTCGGGGGCAGCACGTTCAGGTGTAGATAATCTGACTAAAACTGCTTCGGTTGAATGGGGTAAGTCAGGTGTGCGTGTCAATGCGGTTGCACCAGGTTGGATTATTTCTTCAGGCATGGATAACTATAGTGGTGATTTTGCCAAAGTGATTATTCCAAGTTTGGCGAGCAATGTGCCGTTAAAACGTATGGGTACAGAGTCAGAAATTTCTTCTGCGATTTGTTATTTACTCTCCGATGCCGCTGCTTTTATCTCGGGAGTAACACTCCGTATTGATGGGGCTGCTTCACAAGGCACGCGTATGTACCCATTGGCAGATGCGACCAATAATGAAGCCTTTAATGGTTTCCATCGTGCTTTTATTCCTGACATATTCAAAACAGATGGAGAATAAAGATGAGCATTCTCCAATCTGAAATTGCAGTGGGTAGTGAGCAATATGAGCAGAATCGAGAGGCGTTATTAACGCAGTTGGCTGAAGTGCGTGCGGTGCAGCAAAAAAGTATCGATAAGTCCTATGCGGCAAAACCCAAGTTTGATAAGAAAGGCAAAATTTTGCCCCATGAGCGTATTCGACTGTTATTAGATGCGGATTCACCTTTTGTCGAGCTGTGTGGTTTGGTTGGCTACAACATGCATGATGATAAAGATGGCTCCGAGGCAGGTGGTGGGGTTATCGCAGGGATTGGTTTTGTTAGTGGTGTACGTGCGCTGGTTTCTGCCAGTAATAGTGCGATCAAAGGTGGTACCATGTCACCGATGGGGGTACATAAAACCCTCCGCCTGCAAAAGATCGCATTAGAGCAAAAGCTGCCAATGGTCACCTTAACTGAAAGTGGCGGGGCCAATCTGAACTATGCTGCGGAAGTGTTTACCTATGGCGGTATGACCTTTGCCAATCAGGCACGATTGTCTGCCGCAGGAATTCCACAAGTCGCGGTGGTACATGGTAATGCAACCGCGGGTGGTGCTTATCAGCCGGGTTTGTCAGATTATGTGATTGCTGTTCGAAAGCAAACAGAAATGTTACTGGCAGGACCACCATTGTTATTGGCGGCAACAGGTGAGGTTGCAACGGCAGAAGAGCTGGGTGGTGCAGAAATGCATACTCAAGTTTCAGGCGTGGCGGAATATCTGGCGGAGAATGATGCGGATGGTATTCGTTTGGCGCGTGAGATTTTTGAACATCTGAACTGGAAAGAACAAACCGCGCAATCGAATCAGAATTATAAAGAACCACGTTATGCTGCGGAAGAATTGTTAGGTATTGTTCCTCAAGATCCGAAGCAACCTTTTGATATGAAGGAAATCATTGCACGGATTATTGATGATTCAGACTTTCTGGAATTTAAACAGGAATATGATGCTTTAACTGTTTGCGGTTGGGCAAAAATAGGTGGTTTGCATATTGGCATCATTACCAATAATGGTCCCATTACCCCGCAAGGTGCGGCTAAAACGGCGCAATTTATTCATCTGTGTGAACAGACCCAACGTCCACTCTTATTCTTGCACAACACCACCGGTTTTATGGTCGGAACGGATGCAGAGCAGAACGGTATTATCAAGCATGGTTCTAAGCTGATTCAGGCAGTCGCCAATGCGACGGTGCCAAAAATCTCGATTGTGGTTGCTGGTTCTTATGGGGCAGGCAACTATGCGATGTGTGGACGCAGTTTGTCGCCACAATTTATCTTTGCATGGCCCAATTCGCATGTGGCAGTGATGGGCGCGGCACAAGCAGGTAAGGTGTTGCGTATCGTGGCTGAGGGTAAACAGAAAGCATCAGGGATGGAACCGAATCCGCAGATGCTGGATTTCTTGGAACAAAGTACAGCAATGAAACTGGAACAGCAGTCTACGGCTTTATTCAATACCGCAATGCTGCATGACGATGGGATTATCGATCCGAGAGACACCCGAAAAGTACTGATTTTCTTATTACAAACCATTTTTGAAGCACAACAACGTGAGTTAAATCCAACACGATTTGGTGTGTCGAGATTTTAAAAAATCTCCCCTGAGGAACATCGTTCCGTAAGCCTCTTTAAAAAGAGGGGGACTCCTCCCTTTTGAAAAGGGAGGTTGGGAGGGATTTACGAGATTAATTTTAAGGAACAAAAACAATGAAATTTACCGCAGAACATGATGCTTTACGCCGTACCACACGCCAGTTTGTGGAAAATGAATTGAATCCATTTATTCCAGAATGGGAAGAGGCAGGCCGTTTTCCGATTCATGATGTGTTTAAGAAAATGGGGGATTTGGGCTTATTGGGGATTTGCAAGCCTGAAGAAAATGGTGGTTTAGGACTTGATTATTCTTATAACCTTGTGGTGGCAGAGGAATTAGGTCGTGCTGCTTGTGGAGGTGTACCCCTCGCGATTGGCGTGCAAACCGATATGGCAACGCCAGCGCTTGCTCGTTTTGGTAGCAAAGAACTACGAGATGAGTTCTTAAATCCTGCAATTCGTGGTGACTATGTCGCATCGATTGCGGTATCCGAAGTGCATGCGGGTTCT
This sequence comes from Acinetobacter sp. YK3, assembly GCF_001729365.1. NCBI lineage: Bacteria > Pseudomonadati > Pseudomonadota > Gammaproteobacteria > Moraxellales > Moraxellaceae > Acinetobacter > Acinetobacter sp. YK3. Next base: position 6,028 of record NZ_LZPJ01000028.1, on the reverse strand, counting down.
GATGTGGCAGCCATTAAAACGACTGCAAAAAAAGATGGCGACGACTATGTGATTAACGGCAGCAAGATGTGGATCACCAACTCATTACAAGCAGATTTCTTCTGTTTACTTGCCAATACCTCTGATGATAAGCCACACGTCAATAAATCCATGATTATTGTGCCAGCAAAAACGGCAGGGATTAGCTTTTCAGAACCCTTGAATAAATTAGGCATGCGTTCAACCACCACTGCACAGGTCTATTTCGATAATGTTCGTGTACCGCAACGCAACCTTGTGGGTGCAGAAGGCATGGGCTTTATGATGCAAATGATGCAGTTCCAAGAAGAACGGATGTGGGCTTGCGCCAATGCGGTGGGTGGCATGGAAAAAGTCATTCAGCAAACCATTGATTATGCCAAAGAGCGCACCACCTTTGGTCAGCCCTTAATTAACAATCAATATGTGCATTTCCGTTTTGCTGAGTTGATGACCGAAGTAGAAGCTTTACGGGCATTAACTTATCAAGCATGTGAACAGCATATTGCAGGTGAAAATGTCACCATGATGGCCTCAATGGCGAAGCTAAAAGCAGGTCGTTTAAGCCGTGAAGTGGCGGATAGCTGTCTGCAATATTGGGGCGGTAATGGTTTTATGTGGGATAACCCAGCGTCGCAACTATTCCGTGATGGTCGTCTAGGTTCAATTGGCGGCGGTGCAGATGAGATTATGTTGGGGATTATTTGTAAGCTCATGGATATTCTGCCTAAAAAGCAGAAAAACTAGGAGACGGAATATGGTGTTTTCAACTTCTCTTACAGACTTGAATATTGATGACAGCATTGAACTAGAGCAACAGGGCAGCATTTTGACCTTATGGCTGAATCGTCCTGAAAGCCGTAATGCCATGAGCTTGAATATGGTCACTGCCATTCAACAGGTGTTTAGCCAGATTGCGGATGATTCATCAATTCGCGCTGTCATTCTGCGTGGTAAGGGCGGGCATTTCTGTGCAGGTGGTGACATTAAGGATATGGCGAGCTTACGTGTTGAAGCTGCAAATAGTGGCAGTTTGCAACCCTACGTCGATTTTAACCGCCGTTTTGGTGCCATGATCGAACAGGTTGACCAAGCACCCCAGACCGTTGTTGCTGTACTGGAAGGGGCGGTGCTTGGTGGTGGTTTTGGTCTGGCTTGTGTTTCAGATATTGCCATCAGCCGTGATACCGCTCAGTTTGGCCTACCTGAAACAGGCTTAGGTATCTTACCCGCGCAAATTGCGCCTTTTGTGGTGAAGCGGATTGGTCTGACTCAAGCGCGTCGTTTGGCTTTATTAGGTTTACGTTTTGATGGTCATGCTGCTTTGAATTTAGGGATGATTCATCAGTTGGCGCAGAATGACGCTGAACTGGAACAGCAGCTTGCTGAGACGATTCAACAGATTAAACGTGCTGCACCTTTGGCTTCTCGTGCCACCAAAGCTTTATTACATCGAACGCTCAATGAACCTTTAACTTCTCTGCTGGATGATGCTGCACAACAATTTGCACAAGCAGTCGGTGGTGCAGAAGGACAAGAAGGAACGATGGCTTTTATTCAAAAACGTTTGCCAAACTGGACTGAGCAGTAAAAGAGCAAAGTATGACTTTGCGTACCGTATCGGTCAAAACCATATAAATACGGTGCTTTGAGGGATTAAATAATGAAATTTTCAAAAGTATTAGTGGCAAACCGTGGTGAAATCGCCGTTCGTGTCATGCAAACGGCCAAAGCGATGGGCTATCAAACGGTTGCCGTGTATTCAGATGCCGATGCCAATGCACGCCATGTCCAGCTGGCAGATGAGGCGGTTTATATCGGTGCTTCTAAAGTTTCAGAATCTTATTTATCGATTGCCAATATTATTGAAGCGTGCCAAAAGACAGGTGCGAATGCGGTACATCCTGGTTATGGTTTCCTGTCTGAAAATACTGACTTTGCTCAGGCTTGTCTTGATCATGGTATTACATTTATTGGACCAACAGCGGCTGCGATCGAATTAATGGGCAGTAAGCGTCTGTCTAAAATTGCCATGATTCAGGCAGGCGTGCCTTGTGTGCCCGGTTATGAAGGTGATCAGCAGGATATTGATTATCTAGCTGAACAGGCAGAGAAGATTGGTTATCCTTTAATGGTCAAGGCTTCGGCAGGTGGTGGTGGACGTGGCATGCGCTTGGTCCATCAGGCTTCGGATGTATTGGATGCCTTAAAAACAGCACGTTCAGAGGCAGAAAATGCCTTTGGTTCAGGTGAGCTGATTTTAGAGAAAGCCGTGATTGCCCCACGCCATGTCGAGATTCAGGTCTTTGGTGATACGCATGGCAATTATGTGTATTTGTTTGAACGTGATTGTTCAATCCAGCGTCGTCACCAAAAGGTGGTCGAAGAAGCCCCTTGTCCTGTGATGACGCCTGAACTTCGTCAGAAAATGGGTGAGGCAGCTGTGGCAGCGGCCAAAGCTTGTGACTATGTCGGGGCAGGTACAGTGGAGTTCTTGCTGGATCAATCGGGCGAGTTCTATTTTCTGGAAATGAATACCCGTTTGCAGGTCGAGCATCCTGTCACGGAAATGATTACAGGGCTAGATTTGGTGGAATGGCAGCTTCGTGTTGCCAATGGTGAAACTTTAGCTTTGCAGCAACATGAACTGACCCTGAATGGGCATGCGATTGAAGTGCGTCTTTATGCAGAAGATCCGCGGCAGGATTTCTTGCCACAAACAGGGAAAGTGCTGCGTTGGCAACCGGCTGGTGCTGATGGTATGTTGCCGAATGTCCGTATTGACCACGGCATGTTAGAACAATGTGAAATTAGTCCATTCTATGATCCAATGGTGGCCAAGGTCATTGCTTATGGCAAGACCCGTCAGGATGCGATTCGATTGCTCGCTCGCGCCGTTGATGATTGTGTCTTGTTGGGCGTGAATAGTAATAAACAATTCCTGAGCAATTTATTACGTCATCCGATAATTGTCGCTGGAGATACCAACACCGCATTTATTCAGCAACATTTTCAGGATGATGTGAGTCTGCATCAACAAAGCTTAAAGATTGAAACACTTGCAGTGGCGGCAGCACTATTCACTCAACAAAATCAGCAGCGCGTTGCTTGGCAAACGGGTGTTGGCATGCCATTTCCGCTGAAACTGAAATATGCAGATCAACAGTTATTGTTATATGTACAAAATGATCAGCAGCAGGTCAAAGTTGAATTATGTGATCAACAGGCAACGATCAAAATTATAAGCATCAATGGTGAAGAGATTGTTTATTGCTGTGATGGCGTTCGCCGTAAGCTGGCTTATGTATTTGATCAAGATCAGCTGTATTTAGATGTAGGCAATGGCAATGTGGTGATTGAAAATATGACCTATGCAGCACCTGAAGCCGCAGAAGTTGTTGGTGATGGAAAAATCCGAGCACCGATGGATGGGGCGATTGTGAATCTGTTGGTCAATGTCGGCGATCAGGTAGTAAAAGGACAAACCCTATTGGTACTCGAAGCCATGAAAATTCAGCAACAGATCAAATCTGATGTCGATGGTGTGGTCGAGGAATTGATCGGGCAGGTTGGACAGCAGGTGAAAAAACGTCAGCAATTATTAAATGTTTCATTACTTTAGCTGAATCCGTTGATTGAACCCTTACGATCAGCGATCGCTTGGGTTCGATCGATTTAGGGGAACATTTTTAAGCGTAGACTCTCTAAACGACTCTGATACTGCTGTTGCCATTCTATCTCTGAAAGTTGTGCTTTTAATGGTTCCATCTCTTGTTGTAGCTGCTGCAAGGCTTGCTGATATTGATCAACTTGCTGCTGTTGCTGAGCTTCGCGTCGTTCTCTTTGCTGAACCTCTTGGCGTTCCTGCTCTGTTAAATATTGCTGTTGTAATTGTTGCTTTAAGCGGTCCATTTCAGCAGGATTGTATTGACCTTGTTTGATCAGATTCATCGCTTGTTGATATTGCGCGAACTTGCTTTCCTGCCCAGTTGCATCAGGATATTGTTGCTGCAATTGTTCAAAGGCTTTTAAACGTTGTTCAGCGCTGAGTTTTTGATTCTGAGCCAAATCATTATAGGCAAAACGATATTCCGCATAACTGCGCTCTTGCCCAAAACCAAGCATGGTTTCTGCTTTTCCCAAAGTCTGCTCTCTTAGTTTCCATAAGCGATCAAAACGCTCTTTGGGTGATAAAGAGGTGGATAGCACCGTACTTTGCATCTGCTGCTCATACTCAGGTAAACGTTTGAGTAGATTCGCGACCAGTTGTGCAAACTTCTGATCAGGATAATGGGCTAAGGCTTTTGCCAAAGCAGCATTACAGTCAGATACAGGACAGTTGGCCTTAAAGTCATTGAGAAACTCAGTGATATTGCCAGGTTGCTCCTGTAAATTCTTGATTTGCTTTAAGAGCGAGTCCTGAAAAATTTCATCCTTGCTTTTATTTGGCATGCTGTCATCACTCATCTGTGTCGATGAATCCTGAGATACTGTGGATCTGGTGTGCTGGATTGCAGCGGAAGAGGCGGTGCTCTTCCAGACAACAATCCCAACCAAGACCACGACAACAATTATTATTGTCAGCAATAGTCTTTTATTCATACCCTCTTCCGTTTATGGGTTGTAATTAAATTGGCCCATCACTGGGAAGTGATCTGAGAGATCCCATGTCATGTACAGCGGGTCAGCCGTAGTACGCAAAATACGAACATCATTACGGGCCTGAGTGGGCTGACGATGGTTATTCGATGCCACGATATAGTCCAGATATTCAACAGTTGAACCACCTGATCCTGCTGCACCTGCCAATTTATTCACACGTGGATCAAAGGTCGATGCGGTATAGCCTGTGCTTGTTGCTGCTGTGGCATTCAGATTGCTCAACATATCTTGATAGTCTTGCGGCCAAAGTAGTTTATTTACATTAAAATCACCGCCCATCAATACGGCATCAAAACTTGGAATATTTTGTTGATTGACCAATTGGCGGATTTGTTTGAACTGAACTTGGCGTAGAGCACGTGCTTCATCGGTATCAAATGAGGCGGTATGAGTTGAAGTTACATGATAAGCCTTACCATTTTTAATGATTTCAGCATACAGCACACCTTTATCGGCGAAGCAATCGGTACCTGTACAATCTGGATAAATGAATTGTGCCGTTTTCGCGATTGGATAACGGCTGACAATCACCAGACCGCTGTCAAACAGGTTATAGCCAGAACCGACAGGAATATGAGTTTGATACGGATATTGTTGTGCTAGTTGGTTCAACATGTCTGTACGCGATGAGGCAAATGCTTCTTGCATCATAATCACATCGTAACCATTTAGATGCTTCGGAAGTTCAGTCAAACGTTCACTGATTTTACTCGCTACCATTGGCAGGGCATAAATATTATAGGTCAGCACTTTGAGTTCATTGGCACTGGCTGAAACAGGCTCTTGTACCGTGTTTTGATGAATAGTGTAGTGGAAGTCATCATAACCTCCTGTATATTCAGCTTTTACTGCCGCCTGAGCGGATAAGCCTGCATAAGTGGTATTGATACGATGAACATTACGATCTGAATACCAAGGGGATGTTGTGGTCGCCGTTTGAATCCCGTGCTGAATGTTGCTGCCAGACCAAGTGCCAGTCATGGTTTGTTTTAAGGTCACTTGTGAATTGCCGCTGGTCACTAGGGTATCAAAGTTATAGGTTTTACCTGATTTGATCCCGGTATAACGGTTGATTCGTAAAATACGTTTGGTTTCGTAAGGCGCAATTTGTGTGGCTTCCTGTGCCCATTCATTGCCTTGCTGTAGTGAGGCGCCAGTTTGATTGACTTGTATCGATACCGTTTGTGGCGTGGTATTGGTCACAAAAACATAGGAATCGGCCATTGCCTGCTGACTTGAAAAACCACAGATAAACAACGCAACCCCTGCGCCGATTTTTAAGCTTTTCAGCTTCATTTTTCTCTCTCCATAGTGCTAATTGTTTGAACAAATACGGGATGTATTATTA
>NZ_LZPJ01000027.1:0-23796 GCF_001729365.1 Acinetobacter sp. YK3 | reverse complement strand
TCATAGCTCAGCTGGATAGAGCACTTGGCTACGAACTAAGGGGTCGGGAGTTCGAATCTCTCTGAGCGCACCAATTTGAAAAAAAGAAACCGCTTAAATGCGGTTTTTTTGTGCCTCAAATTTTTGCCTTGAGTTTCTGAACAAAGACAGCATTACCTCCAACGGCAGGTAGAACCTCATGATAAGGCAGGCTTCGCATTGCTCTTAATAAAAACGGGGCTTTTTCATCGACTTTCATACTGCTGGTCATTTTAAATAAAGTGCCTTGATTCATCTCAGTAAATCGCATCTCACCTTTAATAAATCTTAAATCTCCACCATTGGCATAAAAACTACTTTTAGTCGCTTCTGGATAATTAAAACGTAATTTAAAAGCGAAGGGGATATTGATAACGCCAAGCCCTACATTGACTTGAATATCAGCATCTTGCCCCTGATTTTGGATCGGGGTGGTAATGACTTTTTTAATCTGGCGAGGAAACAATTCCTGATAGGCCGCGGGTGTTAACCATTTTTGCAGTTGCTGCGGTGACTCTTTATAAAATTGATAGGTGGTGGTAAAACGCATGGCTTCCCGCCCATGCGTATAAAGGACACTGGTGGGGGCATGAATAAAGCTTACTGGTTGTTGCGTAGTCTGAATTAACTGGCTGATTTTGGCGAGCTGAGCTGGATTTAATTGTGGTGTCGGGAGTTGTCCTGCATTTAATGGCGTGATCGTCTGCTTGTTAAAGCGGTTGCGTAAGGCCTCCAAAACAAAGGCATTGCTGCTACTTGGTACACCTAGTTTAGCTTCGGGAATGGCATTCAGGATTTTCTTAAAAATGAAGCCCTTCGGTTGGTTTAAATCGCCCCATTGAGTCAAGGTAATTAAGGTACGGTGCTCGTCCAATGCAAACCATTCAAATTTGCCTACGCCGTAGGGAATAGGCGCATCAATCACCAAGCTGGAAATACTATTGGATTTGATCTGATGCTGTAAGGTGACATCTTCATTGAAATTCAATACAGGAATGGGGGTTGGAATTGAGATCCGATATTTCATCTGCACAATATTGCCTGACTGTTGCAGTGTTTTAGCAGATTTCAAGGTGGGAAATAAACCGACATATTGACTAAAGTCAGTCAGGGTTTTGGCGACCTGTTGCGCATTGACAGGCACAATAATCGCGGCTGAATTGAAACTCACACTGGGCTGAGGATTGGTTTTTAAGGTCGGCACAGCAGTTTTTGTTACAGGATGTCCAAAGATAAAAATATTATTTTGGGTATAGCTTGCCAATGTTTGTGGATTGTTTTGAAACGGTTGTAAGGCACTGGGAATATTGTCATTCCATGACAGAATCTGTGCAAAACAACTTTGTGGGATGCCTAGAAGAATATAAGAGACAAGTAGACCATTCAAATAACGCATCACATTCCTTTGATTTTTATTTGTGATTTGGTGGACAGGGTTTAATACCTTATGACTGAGCATATCCCTGCCGATTATTAATAAGATTTTTTAGCGTTAAAAAATAGTCGTGTTGTGTAAAACTTATTCAGAAGGTTTATTTCTTTGTATTGAGTCATAAAAAAGATCTAAATGGCTTAATAAATGTCTATTTTTTTAATGCTCACAAATAGCAAATCAAACATGAATATATATAAAAAAGAACAATTAAGGCCATTTGAATCTCACATTTAAATTTTGTATCAAAACGCCATAAATGTGATTTCCCCGCGAAGCATTTATGTTCTAATAGGTCAGTTTTTTCAAATGTTAGAAATTTAAAAATGTCTGAACAACGTCCAACAGTCTCTGTGCGCTATTATCTGAATCTGGAAGAATCACAAGATGGTTTTGCTCTGGTCACTTTTGGTAAAAAGACGTTTAGTCGTTTTCTGACTCCCGTGATTAGTATTGCCATTATCCTGTGGGGTGTTTATTTAGGCTTCTCTGGGGTAGGGCGTTATTATGTTGCGCTGGGTGCTTTTTTCCTGCTTATGCAGGGTGTGATGCGCTACTGGTTATTGCCCATGTTATTTAAGCGCCAGTTTGTACGTTATCAATTTGGGAAAAGTGAACAGGGTGTTGATTTATATCAGGATCATTTTGAGCTGTATTCAACAGGAAAAACCCAGAGAGCCCAATATGCCGAGGTACAATCCTTTGCAATTGGCAAGCTGACCTATATGCTGGAACTGAAAAGTCATACAGTCATCATTGTACCGAAGCGTGCATTTGAAAATTCAGCAGATCAAACCAAATTTGAAAATAGTTTTAAAAAGTAAACTTATCAGCGGTTCAAAGAACAAGGAACATTCATGAGTACACGTCCTTCAAAAATTGTGTGTGTAGGCCGAAATTATGCTGAACATGCGAAAGAATTAGGTAACCCTATTCCTGATCGTGCGATCTTATTTATCAAGCCACCCAGCAGTTTGAGTCCTTTATCGCAAGGAATTAGCTGGAATCAGGCTTTAGGTGAGTGTCATTATGAATGTGAAATCTGTTTGAAAATCACCCATCCTCTATCTCAGGAAACTGATCCTGCCAAAGCTTTAGAAGCGATCGGTGCAGTGACCTTGGGGCTAGATTTAACCTTGCGTGATTTGCAAGGGGATTTAAAAGCCAAAGGCGAACCATGGGAACGTGCCAAAGCATTTGATGGTGCCTGTCTTTTGGCGGACTGGATCGAAGCGGATGAAGTGGGTGACTTGCAAGAGTTGGAACTCATTTTCACCATTAATGGCGTTGAGCGTCAGCATGGTTTTAGCAAAGACATGATTCGGGATATTGGAGCATTACTGGTTGAGATCAATCAATGTTTTAGTCTGGAAGCAGGCGATGTGATTATGACGGGTACACCCGCAGGTGTCGGCGCTTTACGTGCCAATGATCAGTTGACCATGAAACTGATTACCCAGTCTGGTGAATATGATTGGGATAGCTTTGTAAAAGCATAATCATCACCACCCATAAAATGGCGCTGCTATGAAAATATCAGCGCCATTTTTTAACAATGAGAAAAATAGAATGAAAACTTGGCTATATGTCGCACTCTTTTTAATGACCAGCATCAGCCATGCGAAACAGCTTGCATTCAGTTTTGATGATGGCGTAAATCCTGATCTGAATGCGCAAGCGACTCAGATTAATCAGCAAATTTTACAACAGCTTAAACAGCATCAGCTCAAAAGTATGATTTACCCAAGTGTGATTAAAATTGGGGATTATGCTGGCTTACAGTTGGTCAAGGAGTGGGGTAGACAAGGTCATCGGATTGGTAATCATAGCGAATTACATCTCAACCTCAATAAAGATCAAATCTCTAGTCAGCAGTACATTGCGGGTATTCAGCGTGCAGAGCAGGTTTTTCGTCCTTTACCAGGCTGGGTTGCCAGATATCGTTATCCTTTCTTAAAAGAAGGCAATACTCAGGAAAAGCGGGATAGTGTTACCCAATACTTAAAACAGCAGGGCTATCAGTCAGGTGCGGTAAGTATCGATGCCAGTGATTGGTTTTATAATCTGAAATATTTGTCTTATCAGAAACAGAAAAATACAGCTCAACTTGAACGATTAAAACAAGCGTATATTGCCCATTTACTTGATCGGGCTGGCTATTATGATCAGCTGGCTGTTGAAACGATTGGCTATTCTCCAAAGCATGTGTTGCTACTCCATGTAAATGCGATTAATGCTGCATTTTTGAATGACGTGATTGAAGCGTTCGAAAAACAAGGTTGGCAATGGATTGAGACTGAGCAAGCTTATACCGATCCTTTGTATAAGCAACATCCTGATATTTTGCCTGCTGGAGAAAGTTTGATCTGGTCATTGGCGAAGCAAAAAGGTCAGGCAAAGTTACGTTATCCAGCTGAAGATGCACCTTACGAACAGGACAATTTAAAACGTTTTGATTTGCCTTGATCTAACGACCTTGATAGAGCTTGCGAAACTGATCGGGCGTGAAATGCATCCAGCGTTTAAACATATAAATAAAAGCCGATGAGCTGGCATAGCCTAGATCTAGAGCAATGCTCTCAATGGTTTTGCCCTGATTCAGCATCGACATGGCTTTCATGACTTTTAAACGTTGTCGCCACTCATGCAGTGACATCCCCAATTCTTTTTGGCTATAACGCGCCAAGGTTCGTTCGGTCATATTGATCATGTGTGCGAGTTGTTCAAGGGTACTGTTATCGGCAGGAAATTCATGTAAATGGGTCAGGATCTTCGCCAGTGCTGGATGTTGAGTGGTAGGCAAATAACTACCGACCAGTTCGGCATGCGTTAACGTGTCCAGTAAAACATGTAGGAGGCGTATATATTCTGGGTCTTGTTCTGAAAATGAATGATGACGAATATGTTCCAGCAGCGCAGAAACCAGTGGTGCGGACAGTAAAATCCCAGCCTGTTGCGGCATCCGTTGACATAAAGACTCATGGATATAAAGCGTACAATAGGTCACATCATTACGGTTAATCCCGCTATGTTGCAAATGTGGCGGTAGCCAGATGCCATAAGGTGGAGGCGTAAGGTAATTGATTTGCTCAATATTGACTTCAAGTACGCCATCAAAAGCATAAATAAACTCACCCCAAGCATGTGCGTGTTTAGGATAAAAAGTCTCTGCGGGCGCATCCCGAACGCTTAACCATAACGGCGCAGGAATATCATTGTAGGTCGGAATCGCCTGAAAATCCTGAATCCTTTGTGCTGACTTTTTCATAAGATGAGAATTGCCCGAAAACACGTATGTCTTGTCAGATTTTCACTATATCATGAAAATCTGACAGTCTTATATTGGTTCTCAAATTATAGAATTGGGAGCGTGCTATGGATGAGCGCAAAGCATTAGATGCAACCGCATCAGGTCTGATGATCGTACTATGTATGATCTGGGGCTTACAACAAGTCATTTTAAAAATGGCCGCTCCCGATATTTCGCCCTTAATGCAGATTGCATTACGTTCAGGTTTGGCTGCTGTTCTGTTGTTGCCTTTGTTATATCTGGATAAAGCCAGTCAGTTATTCAATCGTCAGAATCTCAAAGCAGGCGCATTGGTCGCTTTTCTGTTTTCGCTAGAGTTCTTTCTGCTGGCGCAAGCTTTGCAATGGACGTCTGCATCTCATGCGGTGGTGCTGTTGTATACCGCACCGATCTTTGTGGCTTTGGGGCTGCATTGGAAGCTTCCTTCCGAGCGTTTAAGTGTGTTGCAGTGGGGCGGTATTGCTATTGCTTTTCTAGGGATTGTGGTCACTTTCATGCGAGAAAATCAGGGTGCAACGCAGTTAGAACAGCAAATGTTATGGGGAGATTTGCTGGCGCTTGCAGCAAGTATTGCTTGGGCTGCAACCACAATTACGGTGCGTTTATCTTCTCTGGCACAAGCTGCCGTCACGCAAACCTTGTTTTATCAACTGGCTGGTAGTTTTGTTCTATTGTTTGGCTTGGCTATATTCCTTGGACAAGCCACGATTCATTTTACCCCGCTGGTGATCGGCAGCTTGGCCTTTCATACCTTGATTGTATCCTTTGCCAGTTTTCTGGCGTGGTTCTGGTTATTACGCAATTATCTGGCTTCTCGATTGGGCGTTTTTTCCTTTCTGACCCCGTTATTTGGTATGGCCTTTGGCGTGTGGTTGCTGGGTGAAAGAATTGAACTGAATTTTGTGATTGGTTCAGCCCTAGTGTTACTTGGAATTGTGGTGGTCAGTTTGCAAGGCTGGCTCAGGAAATAAAAAAGGCCTCGATTGAGGCCTTTTGATTATTTTTGTTCAAAGATGGTGGAAAGTGGAATGGAGAGCTTGGCAGCTAAATAATCATTACTTTCAATCAAGGATGGGCCGAGTCGTTCCATCCATTCATCATCTTGGTGAATGTGCTCAACATCATTACGTAATGGCAATGGATAAGGAAGGGCGGTAAAGAAGCTCCAGAAATCAACCTGCGCTAAATTACGAACCAGTACATATTCATCTTTATCGGTACGCATAATCAGGTTTTGCTGTTCCAGTTGCATAATATAAGCAGGTAAACGACCTAATTCACCACGCCCAATAATATTCAACAGCTCTTTCTCACTGACACTTTGACCAATCTGTTGCTTCTTATAAAACAGTTCCAGAATGTCGAGTAACATCAAGATTGGATGCCGTTTCTGTTCTTTTCCAGAATGGAATGCGGTGAGGGCAAAACTGATTTCCACACCCAGTAAAATAATATTCCAGGAGAGGTAAATCCAGAGCAGGAAAATTGGCACCGCAGCAAATGCACCATAGACAATTTCATAGCTGGTGAAGTTGCTCATGACCCAGCCAAAAAAACGTTTTAGAACTTCGAATACCGTCGCACTAAAACAGGCCGCAATAAAGGCTGAAAATACTGGGACAATACGGTTGGGAATGGTCCAGTATAAAATGAAGAAGCCAACAATAGTCAGTAAAAACGAGATCAGCCAAAGCAGGAATGCACCATCCAGCTGATAGCCTGCAAAGTTATTACTGAGAATACTCATCGAAGCGACTGTTGAAGACAGTACAAAAGCACTGCCTAATACAATCGGCCCCAGTGAAATAATCGTCCAGTAACGCATAAAACCGACCAGACCCGTACGGGTCTCTTTCACCCGCCAGATCCGGTTAAATACATTCTCAATAGAGGTCAGCATCAGAACGGTGGTGACAAACAGGAACAGCACACCAATCACCGTGAGGTTACTGGACTTCTCGGTAAATGCATTTAAGGCCTTATCAAAGGCAATGGTGCTTTTCGGTAAAAAGTTACTGTAAATCAGTTGTTGCAGCTGTTGCCGAGCTGGTTCTAACGCTTTAATGGAGGAGATAATCACCAGAAAAACAGTCAACATTGGCACGACTGCAAACAGGGTGGTATAGGTCAGTCCTCCTGCTTGTTCCCGACAGCGGTCAGCTTCAAAACGCCGTAACACAAACACAATAAATTGAAACCATGTTTTTTCTAAAAAAGGCAGTTTTTTTAGATAACGGTGTAAGATCATGGGTTCTATCCTAATTATTTTTAATAAAAATCCTGTGAAAGCACAGGACTTGTAACAGCCTAAAATGTATAAAATGTCGTATAGTGTTCTTTTTAACAAAATTCTTGAAAGTGATGCAACCTTACGTTCTTGTTCTTTATTACAGTAAATATGGTTCAACTAAGCAAATGGCGCACCTCATCGCCGATGGAATTGAAGCGGCGGGTGTGACTGCACGCATCCGAACTGTGCCCAATTTGGCGACGGTGGTAACTCAGGCTGAAGCCAGTATTCCAGAAGATGGTGACATTTATTGTAGTCTGGATGATCTGACGCATTGCTCAGGTTTAGCGTTGGGTTCACCGACCCGTTTTGGCAACATGGCCAGCGAAATGAAGTACTTTTGGGATCAAACCACCAGTTTATGGTTGAATGGTGCTTTGCATAATAAACCTGCATGTGTCTTCACATCTTCAGGTTCAATGCATGGCGGGCAGGAAAGTACTTTATTGACGATGCTGCCACCGTTGTTTCATCACGGCATGATGATCTTGGGCTTACCGAATTCGGTTCCAGCATTGTCGAATACCAAAACGGGTGGAACGCCATATGGTGCGAGTCATGTCAGCGGGCCCCGCCATGACCAAAGCCTGAGCCAAGATGAAAAGGTTTTGTGTGAAGCACAAGGCAAACGTTTAGGTGAAGTTGTAAAAGCACTGACTGGAAAATTTTAACCCATAGAACGACGGTAATTTTGTCCGTCTCGAACCAATTGCCAGAATTGTAGAGGATCGGTTGGATAGGCAATCAAGCTCTGATTTTCACTGAGCAGCGATATTTTATCGAGATTATCTTGTTCTGAGATCAACATGGCATAGACATAATCAAGCAGGTCGGTTGCACTGAAAACCTGTTTATAGGCGTCTTGCAGTTCAGCATTTTGATTGGCAAAACAAACCCGATGCGGCTCATCTTCATTAAGGAATGAAAGGCCAAGTCTTTTTTCTATTTCTGTCACAATCTCCCGATTCAAGTGTAAGGGTGATCGCGATAGAATAAGTTGGTGGATTTTAAAACCTGAACTGTGATCTGACATCACCTTTGCTCGTTGGGAATCGTTATTTTATAAAATCACTATACGCTTTTTATTCGTATTTTATAACGAGCAAAAAAATGGGAGCCTAAGCTCCCATTCTGTTATTTCTTTAACTGCCAGTCATAGATATTTCGACGATAGGCATACCAGATCATCCACAGACCAATGATGATCATTGGGAAACTGAGGATCTGACCTTTGGTCATCCAGCCAAACAAGATAAAGCCTTGGTCTGCATCGGGTTGACGGAAGAATTCCATAAAGAAGCGTGCGACACCATATCCAGTCAGGAACAGTGCAGAAACCGCCATACGTGGACGTGGCTTAGAACTAAACCACCACAGCACGATAAACAGGATCAGCCCTTCACAGATGGCTTGATAGATTTGTGAGGGATGGCGCACTAGACCTAATGGGTCTGTCGGGAAAATCATCCCGAAAGGATAGTTTGGATCTTGAACCTGACGACCATAGAGTTCCCCACCAATAAAGTTACCAAAACGTCCAAACATTAAGCCTGTTGGTACACATGGCGCGATAAAGTCCAAGGTTTGAAACCATGTTTTCTGGTATTTTTTACACCAGAACAACATTGCAATCATGACGCCGAGGAAACCACCGTGGAAGCTCATGCCACCTGTCCAGACCTGAAATAACCAGAGCGGATTTTCCAGAAATTTACCGAACTCATAAAACAGCACATAGCCTACACGACCACCCAGCACAACGCCCAGCGCCCCGTAAAAGACCAGATCTGAAACCATATCGGCAGTCCAGCCATCACGTTGTTTAGCGCGATATGATGCTAAACCCCAAGCACATAGAAAAGCCAAGAGATACATGAGTCCATACCAGTGCACCTTGACTGGTCCTAAGCTCAGCGCAACTGGATCAATATTTGGATAGGTCAGCATTGCTGTTCCTCAATTTAGAATTTGAAATTAAGTTTTGATCAGATTGTAGCGGAATGATGTGAAAAATGTTGTACATTCAATGTGTAAAGATGTGAGAACCAAATCAATGTGTATTGTTGCTTTCGCATGGCATGTGCTGGATGAGATGCCATTATGCTTACTTTCAAATCGTGATGAATTCTATCACCGTCCCAGTGCAAGCCTACATCAGTGGTCAAATCATGTGATTGTGGCTGGTCAGGACTTACAGTCAGGCGGTACATGGATGGGTGTAACTGCATCAGGGCGATGGGCCATCCTGACCAATTTCCGAAATGGTCGGGATCAGCAATCCTATACAACGTCACGTGGGCATCTGATTCAATCTTTTCTGGAAAGTGATCTGGCACCGATTCGTTTTGCACAGCAATTGGAACAGCAACAACAGGACTATGCGGGATTCAACCTATTTGTTGGAGATCGGGAACAGGCGGTTTACATGAGTAACCGTGGGGAAGCGCCTCAGGTGCTGGCGAATGGGGTATACGTAGTGTCCAATGGCCTAATGTCCGAAGATTGGCAAAAGACCAGACATTTGCGCAAGCGCTTTACTCAAGAGTTTTTACCGATGTTGCAACAACCTCAGATTCTGGAATCTGAACTCAGACATGCGGCTTGGGATATTTTGGAGGATGAGCGCAAAGTCATTCCGGATTTATTACCTGACACAGGCATCAGTACCGAAATGGAAGCTTTATTGTCTTCAACCTTTATCCAGAGTCCTGTATATGGAACACGATGCTCCAACTTTTTAAGACTTACGCCAACACAATGGCAATGGCTGGAAAAATCTCAGCAAGGAGAAGAGCAGGGTGAGATTGTTGAATTAAGTGTAGATTTACAGAAATAAAAAATGCCGACATAGGGTCGGCATTTTCTGAAATTAAAGCTTGGATTTAAGCTTTTTTCTGAATTGATGGTGCAACTGGATCAGCGGTGATATAGCCAACACTTGCACTATAACCGCCATTGTAGTTGGCTAAAACTGTTGCTTTTAATTCAGCAGGAAGACTTGAGCTATCACCCGCATGCTGGAAATTGCTCATGATATAGGTCCAGCCATTCACTGAATCAACTGCATGTAGACCTGTTGATTCTGCACCTGCTGGAGTCGAAAGAATTCGATCTAAAGACTTGGTATCCACATTATAAGCCCATAGGAAGTTGTTGGTATGGTTACCACTATCTTCACCGATGAACAAAGTACGTAGCGTTTCAGAGAATTTTAAGTTGTCTGGACTTGCGATGTTATCAGGATCAGCGGTATTGCCTAAGCTATCTACAGGAATATCTTTGCCCATCAGCACCATATGGCTTTGATATGGTGTCCATTCGCTATTAATCACATTATTGAGATGATCAACTTGGCTGCCTTTAAGATCATGTGCAAGTACACCGCCAGCTTTTAGCGTGCTCTTGAATTTTACATTATGTGCTGCGACCCAACCCGTTTTGCCTTCAATCATTGAGTCCTGAATATTGGCAAGTGCAGAATAAGCAACTTTATCCTTGATATTCACCGTAGTTCCTTCCATCTTGGTGAACGCCATACTACCGCCTTTAAGGGCAGCGTAACGGTGTGTTTCGAGGAAGGCAGCAGCTAATTCGATTTCTGCTTTGCTGAAACCATTATTGGCTTCTTTTAACTTGATCCAAAGCGTTTTCTTATCAAGGACAATCTGTGTATAACCTGTTAAATCTGCCGGTGCTGTGGTTAAGCTCTCCATAATGTTTTCGGCTTTGATGCCGCGAACATTGACCAGATCTTCAATGGTTTTACTGTCGGTATGGCCCAGCTTGATCCATTTGATTGGTGCTGTAGAAGTTTCATTCAGCTCAGATGTGTATTTTGCAACGTATAACGTTCCCGCAGATAAGTCTTTTTCTTTATCTGCAATAAACATAAAGAAACCGCCGTTGGTATAGTCATCACCCATAATTACGGTACGGTTGTCTGGCATGACCTGAATCAGTTCGTGTGAAATACGGCCCAAGCAGTAGTGTTTAACCGCTGTACCGCGACCTTTACCATCGAGGATGATTTCAGGTAAATGACCATAATTATATACATTGGCTGTATTTTCATTGCCATACAGGTTTTTACTGTAAGCTTTTAATGTTGCTAGCGTGCTACCGATTTGATCGAAAGCATCTGGCTCATATTCTTCACTTGAAAGGTGAGTATTCCAAGGTGAAAGGCTAGCACCACAAGTAATCCATAGACCATGAACTTTCGACATGTCCACATTGAAGTATTTTTTCAATGCAAGATGGCCTGTTTTTTGGTCTTGGTCTAATGTAAGTACGGCAATCGGAGAGGGTAATTGCCCATACATGCTTTGTTGAGCGAGGTTATGTGTGGTGTACTCGAACTGAACCACATGGAATACTGGATTATTGACACCAGCAACTTGTGCATCTTTGAGATAAATCATTGATGAGCCATCTGGACAATCAGAGAAGAATTGACGTTCTTGACCAGCAACCGATGTATCTCTGATCGGTTGATTGTTGATGTCGTAATAGCTACCCGCAATAATTTTTCCGCCATTGATATTGTCGACTTCCATACCCGTGCGGAAAAATTCTTGATAACCTAATTTATATTCTGTTGCGGTATTGTCTTCCCAAGTCACTGTTAAGCTTGATTTGACCGAGGTAGTCGCCATTTCCGCCGTGGTTGATGGGGCTGCCATCGGTGTAAATTTGGCATTTTTGAATTTCACCAGTTTTGCTGGTGGAGTGACAACATTATTATCGTTGTCATCATTGCAACCTGTTAGAGCTGCTGCTGTACCCATTGCCCCCAATGGTAAAAATGGAACGCCAGCGAACCATTTTAAAATATCACGACGACTTGGCTGATTGGTATTGGCTGTCATAATAAATCCGTATCTATAATATATGGTAAATAAATCCTGATCGATTCTATGAATAGGACATGACATTTTTTTGACAGTTTGAAGGCAGTTTGAAGACAATTTTATTTTTATAAATTATTGAAAAATATAGGGCAAAATAAAAGAATCCCTGAAATATTTTCAGGGATTTTATCTCCGTTTTTTAGTTTTCGACTTTTCTTTTTTCGAGTATTTTTCCAAGCAATAAACCGAGTTCAAATAACATCCACATCGGTACAGCCAGCATGATCATAGAAAGAGCATCTGGAGGGGTTACAAACATAGCAACAAAAAAGCATCCCACAACGATGAAGCGACGTTTTTCAATCAGACTTTGTGTGCTCACCAGACCAATTAAGATGAGAACTAAAGTAATAATTGGAATTTCAAAAGTAAAACCAAAGACCAAAAACAGTTTTAAACAGAAGCTTAAATAGCTGTTGATATCAGTCATTGGCGCAACTGTTTCAGGGGATACGCTAATAAAGAAATGCAAAATTGCAGGCAAAGTAATGAAATAGGCAAATGCCACACCTAGATAAAATAGCACGATACTTCCTAACAGGAGAGGAATGGCTAAATGGCGTTCTTTTTCGTAAAGTGCGGGTTTGATAAATGACCAGATCTGATAAATGATGTAGGGCATTGCCAGCATAAAGGCAACAAACAAGTTCAGCTTAAATGGTGCCATGAATGTTGCAGTAACATCGGTCGCAATCATGGTCGAGCTAGCTGGCAGTTGCTGTCTTAATGGTTCAGAGAGCCACTGATAGGTTGTATTTCTAAACGGCAGTAAACAGAAGAAAAGAAGAATCGTCACCCCAACAATCTTGAAAAGATATTGGCGGAGTACAATCAAATGCTGCATCACAGGCATTTGTTGCAGGGTTTCTTCAGTACTGACGGAAGTCGATGGTAATTGGCTCATACGGCAATCTTTAATTCTGTATCAAACTTTTGAGGCGGTCTATTCGGCTCAAGGTTGAAAGGTAATTGCTTTTGGTATTCAAGACTGAATGGAACGACTGCTTGTTGAGACCGAAAGCTGTAAGTCGTCGTTGATTGATTCGTCTCTACTTGTACTGGCTCAGCATCGGATGATGTTTGTGTGCTTTTAAGCGCATCTAACTGTTGTTGCATCCTGCGTTCAAGTTCAGTGATTTTATCAATTTCTTTTTGCATTTCTTCGCGAAACTCGGAAAGGCGGAGTTCGCGATCGATTTCATTCTGAATATTGTTGATAAACTTTTTTATTTTGCCATACCATTTCGCCACGAACCGAGCAGCTTCTGGTAATTTATCAGGACCGAGCACCAGCAATGCAATTACTGCAAAGCAAAAGATCTCGGTCATTCCCAAATTCAGCATAGTCGTGCTCGCTTAGCTTTTTACCGAGCTTTCAGTATTTTTAACTTGAGCATCAATGGTGCGAGGTTCATTTAAAGGCGTCGCGACTTCATCTTCTTTCATCGATTTTTTGAAGTCTTTAACCGCGCCACCGACATCTTTACCTAAGTTCTTAAGCTTTGATGTACCGAAAAGTAAAATCACCACGATTGCAAAAATCAGCACATGCCAAATCGATAAACCAGCCATAATTTTATTCCTATAAAACTTTGGATATATCTCAACAGCTAGGCATGACAAAGATGTGACACTTATATTGCAGTTTTAAGACAAACATCGGCACAACCCAAAACAGTGCTAGCATATACAGCTGCCAAATTAACGATCAAAATTAGATAATATGACTTTTATTCTTCCACTCAGTGCCTTCATTTTCGGCTTGTTGCTTGCTCAATTTAAGCTTGCAGAGAAGTGTAAGAAAGTCTTGTCATCCTTATTGGCGAGGTTATTTATTCCAGTTGTGATTATTTACAATATGGTGTTTTATCAGGCTGGTAGTTTTGCACTGATTCTGTTTAGTTTTCTCTCTTCCATTATTCTGTTTTATTTATTTGCTTATTATTCAAAAGATCGTTTACAGGCGTTGTGTTTTAGCTATAGCAATATCGGCTGGCTAGGCTTTCCATTTGCCATTGCCTTATTTGGTGAACAGGTCAGCGCTGCCATGATTGCGCTATATATCGGTGGTTCATTATTTGGTAATATCTGGGCAGTTGCTGCCGTTTCAGAAGGACCGACGAATCATCTCGCGACGCTGCATAAAGTTATAAAGTCACCGCCTGTACTTGCCTTATTGATTGCCTTTATTTTGTGGCTTCTGGGAGTTCAGCGCCTAGAAGGAAATATGCTGTTAGAAGGGATATATGAGATTGCCAAGTTTGGGATGAGTTTTGCGGGCATGTGTATTTTAGGAATGTGGCTGAGGCATACTCGGGTACATGTGGCAGATTTGCTTTTAAGTACACGTACGCTGATGTTGAAATTATTGTGTGGCGTGCTGATCTGCGCCCTGACTTATTATTTGATCCCGATTTCTCAACTTAAGTTATTGCTCCCAGTTTTATTTTTCTTATTCTGTTTACCACCAGCCGCCAATATTGTGGCGTTGGAAACGCATTATCAGGGTACTGGTATTTCAGCCCGATATATTGCTGCAGGAACAATGGTGAGTTGTTTGGTCATTATTGTGTATGGCATCTTATTGCATGTAAAAAGTGCCCTCATTTAGGAGAGCACTTCAGTATTTTAAACTAAACTTGCTTTAAACAGCTGCATTGCTTGCCCACGATGGCTGATCTTGTTCTTCTCAGTTTTGCTGAGTTCAGCACTCGAAACATTGAGTTCAGGTAGCCAAAATAAAGGGTCATAACCAAAGCCATTTTCGCCACGAGCAGCCTCTAAAATCTCACCTTTCCAAATGCCTTGGAAAATTTGTGGAAGTGGATCTTCTGCATGGGTGACCAGCGCGAGTACGCAAACAAACATGCCTTCAATCACTTCGCCATCTTTATGGAAGGGTGCGAGATCGGCCAAAAGTTTTTGGTTGTTGGCAGCATCATTGCCGTGTTCGCCTGCATAACGTGCCGAGTAGATGCCTGGTGCACCACCTAGAATTGGAACACAAAGTCCTGAGTCATCTGCTAGGGCTGGTTTGCCTGAAAGTTTAGAGGCATGGCGTGCTTTGATAATGGCATTTTCAACAAAGCTGAGACCATCTTCAATTGCATCTTCAATATCCAGTTTACCTTGAGGAATGATCTCGACAGGAAGATTAAGTTGTTGAAACAGATGTTCAAATTCGACCACTTTGCCTTTGTTGTTACTTGCAAGGACAAGGCTACCTTGGTTGAGCCATGATTGGGTAGACATATTTTATGATGCTGTTAGAGAGTTGGATATATCTTAGCGTATTCTCGATGACAGATTTTCGAATTTAGAAATATTTGAGTACATCTTTGTATATATGTTATACCCTAATCGATCTTAGTAATAATTTATATCATTCCAGACTAATGAATAATTTTGATCGAAATGACCTCGTTAATGCACATAAAACTTCAAGCTATCATCGACATATTTTAAGAGATAGTGGTTTTTGTGGTTGTTTTTATTGCTTGGATGTTTTTGATTATAGAAACATTCAAGATTGGTGTGACGATGAAAATACAGCTTTATGTCCAAGTTGTGGTATTGATGCAGTAATTGGCCTAAAGTCTAATGATTTAATAACACAAGAATTTTTAAAAGCGATGCAAAAATATTGGTTTTAACTCAATCTAAGATTGATATTTACACTTAAAAGAAAACCGACTCTCACAAGTCGGTTTCCAATCAATAGATCTAAAACAGATTATTGCGCTTGAATCCATTTATCAGCACGGTCACGTGCAGTACGGATCTGGTCTTGAGTCAGGTTAGCCGCCAACGCCGTTTTCTTACCTTCAGAAAGTTTGATCACTTTGGTATCGAGCATGCCATCACGGGTTGAAAGCTCATACCATTGATAAGCACCCATATAGTTTTTCTTTTGCTCTTCCATCATTGCAAGATTAAAGCTGGCACGGTTATCACCATTACTTGCCGCTTTCTCGAAATAACGACGCGCTAAAGCTTCATCTTTCTTGGTACCAATACCATCGGCATACATACGGCCAACATTCAACTGTGCTGCAGATAAACCTTGATCCGCTGCGGCCTTGAATAAAGCAAATGCCTGTTTCTCATCTTTAGCAACGTCTTTACCATACTGGTAACGGGTTGCTAAATAAAACTGTGCCCCAGCCTGACCAGATTTCGCTGCGCTTTGTAAACCATTGATATCCATCACTGAATATCGCGCTGCCTGTGTTGCTACCGATTGTGGTTGGGCAACATAGTCAGCGTGCGCTTGTATACTGATCAGACCAAATAAAAATGTGCTGATTAATGTCTTTTTCATAGAGCGCTCACTCGATAAATTGCGACTTCACCAAATAGGTTCGGCATATGCTTGCTGAGCATACTACCTTGTTGGTCACCATTAACGGCAAGTCGATTAATAATTTTAATCCGGTTCTCAGCACACAAGGCTTCAAAATCGCGGAAAGTACATAAATGAATATTCGGGGTGTTATACCACATATAAGGTAAAGCTTCCGAAACAGGCATTTTCCCTTTCAATGCAAGAAAAGAACGCGTCTTCCAATGCGCAAAGTTTGGAAAAGTAATAATCGCCTGTTTGCCGACACGCACCATATCACGAAGTAATACATCAGGTGCATCTACAGCTTGCAAAGCTTGTGCCATAACCACAGAGTCAAAAGACTGGTCGGCAAAGCGACTTAAACCAAGGTTCAAGTCCTGTTGGATAATATTTAACCCCCGACTGATGGCAATTGCAATCTTTTCTTGATCAATTTCTAGCCCATAGGCACGAATATTGTGCTGTTTGCTCATATGAGCCAGCAATTCACCATCACCACAGCCTAAGTCTAACACGCTAGAGTTCGGGTTAATCCATTTTTCGGCGAGTTGTTGATCTATACGCATCAGTGCTGCTCCTGTCGTGTCGATTTCAACTGTTGTTCTCCGCCTAAAAATGCCCGTAGTGTTTTCACATAGAGTGGAATAGGGAACAAGAAAGAGTCATGGCCTTGTTCAGCATCAATATCCAAGTAGCTGACAGGCTTATGATTATCAATCAACGCATCCACCAGTTCCTGTGAACGGCTTGGACTAAAACGCCAGTCCGTGGTAAATGAAATCACCAAAAATTGGCATTTCGGCTTACTCATGGCCTTTGTTAAAGAATGCTCATATTCACGGGAAGGGTCAAAATAATCCAGTGCCTTGGTCATAATCAAGTAAGTATTTGCATCGAAATTGCGACTGAATTGTTCACCTTGGTAACGCAAATAGCTTTCAACCTGAAATTCGACATCGAAACCATACATAAATTTGCCTGACTTGAGGTCACGACCAAATTTTTGCTTCATGGCTTCTTCAGACAAGTAGGTGATATGACCTACCATACGTGCCAGAATCAGGCCACGTTTTGGATAGCTGTCATTTTCCAGATAACGCCCATGATGGAAGTCTGGATCTGACAGAATTGATTGGCGTGCAACTTCGTTAAAGGCAATATTTTGAGCTGATAATTTTGGTGCGCTGGCAATAACGGCACATTTTTTTAGGCGATCAGGATAATCCAGTGACCATTGCAAGGCTTGCATGCCCCCTAAAGAGCCACCAATCACAGAATACCAAACCTCAACACCGAGTCGGTCAGACAGCATGGCTTGGGTTTTGACCCAGTCACGCACGGTAACCAGTGGAAAGTCTGGACCATAAGGACGATTTTCATTTTCAGGGTTGGGTGAGGTTGGTCCTGTAGAGCCACTACAGCCCCCGATATTATTTAATGAAACAACAAAGAAATGGTCGGTATCAATTGCTTTTCCAGGGCCAATACAGCTATCCCACCAGCCAGCTTTTTTATCATCTTCATGATGGTAGCCTGCGGCATGGTGATGTCCGGAGAGTGCATGACAAATCAGAATGGCATTCGATTTATCTGCATTGAGTGTTCCATAGGTTTCAACCATTAAATCAAAACGTGGTAATACTCGACCACATTCAAGTTCTAGAGGTTGTTCAAATTGAAACTTTTGTGGTGTGACTAAACCCACTGAATCCGATGGAAAAGACACTGGAATCGTTCGCCTTATATAAAGTTTGAATCAATAAACAGAGTTCAATTGAATCTCTCGTTACTTGAAATCATTGGTTTTAATAACGGAGTCCTGCCGAGTTGTTATCCAGTCCTAGGATAAACTTTCAGTTAGACTTACTTTGGTTTCGCCCAAAGTAAGCAAAGGCCTCTTGCGCTGCTATAACCGCAGCTCACCACAAAACCTGTTCATTTCTTGCATTTTTCTCATTCTATCGCAGAAAGAGCATCTTACAAGCACCACGCAGGTTGTGGATGACATCTCCGAGTATCTGAGTTTAAACGAGAAATTATATTCAATCTCAATGAAACTAAAAGGATACCAATTCAGGTATCCTTTCAAAAGTCATTTTTTCTGATATTACAACTCAGCTTTACTGACGATTATGTGATATTTCACTCATCTAAACGGCTGCAGCAGCCACTTGATCGGTGGTCAAGACACCTTGCTCAATCAAACGGTTGGTACATGCAATAATGGCTTCAATTGATGAGGTCACGATGTTGTCATGTACGCCAGCACCGAAGGCACTTTTACCTGTACCTTTCACTTGAAGTTCAATCAAGGCAAGGGCTTTGGCATTGGCACCTGAACTGATGCTACGCTCTTCATAATTCACAACATCAATTGGTAACTGTAAAGCATTTAACATGGCCGAGATCGGACCATTGCCTTCACCGCGTAGGCGTTGAATTTCGCCGTCAATTTCAACGTCTAATTCAATGATTTGTGTACCATTAATATCCGACAATTGATAATGCTTGGTGTGATAATGACTGTTTTTTACATCCACGTAGGTTTTTTCGAATAAAGACCAGATTTCATGGGCGCTGATTTCAGTACCATTTTCATCGGTATGTTGCTGTACGATCTGGCTGAATTCGATTTGAACACGACGTGGCAAGGCAACGTTGTAATTCGATTCTAACAAGTAAGCAATACCGCCTTTACCAGATTGGCTATTCACACGGATCACCGCATCATAGTCACGACCTAAATCTTTAGGATCGATTGGTAAATAAGGCATATCCCAAATTTCTTCGTTTTTCTGGAATTCGAAGCCTTTCTTAATCGCATCCTGATGTGAACCAGAGAACGCGGTAAAGACTAAATCACCAGCATATGGATGACGAGGATGCACAGGTAAACCCGTACATTCTTCAACTGTTGCAATGACTTCATTGATATTGGAGAAATCCAAATTAGGTGCAACACCTTGGGTATACATGTTCAAGGCAATTGCAGCAACGTCAACATTACCCGTACGTTCACCATTTCCAAACACACAGCCTTCAACTCGGTCAGCACCTGCCATAATTGCTAACTCAGACGCTGCGATACCGCAACCACGGTCATTGTGACAATGCACAGAAATAATCACGCCATCACGACGCGCCAAGTTACGATGCATCCATTCGATTTGATCGGCATAGACATTCGGCGTTGAAACTTCCACGGTTGCAGGCAAGTTCAATATAACTTTATTGGTCGGAGATGCTTCCCAAATCTCAGTCACAGCATCACAAACATCTTTGGCAACTTCTAATTCTGTTGCAGAGAAACATTCAGGACTGTATTGGAAAATCCATTCTGTTGCAGGGTATTGCGCTGCATATTCTTTGACTTTACTTGCTGCATTAATTGCAAGCTGCTTTGAACCATTGGCATCGACATTCAAAACTTTCTTACGGAATGTTGGAGAGTTTGAGTTGTAGATATGCACGATGGCACGTTCTGCACCGACTAATGCCTCAAAAGTACGTTCAATCAAGTGATCACGTGCTTGCACCAATACTTCGATATAGACATCATCAGGGATCAAATTTTCTTCGATTAACATACGGGCGAAATCGAAGTCAATTTGAGAGGCAGAAGGGAAACCAATTTCAATATGTTTAAAGCCAATCTTGACCAACATTTTGAACATTTTTAATTTTTGATCCATGTTCATCGGTTCAAAAATTGCCTGATTACCGTCACGAAGGTCGGTACTCATCCAGATTGGCGCTTGATTGATTTCATTATTTGGCCATTGGCGATCTGGTAAATCAACGCGTTGGTACATACGGCGGTATTTTTTGCTTGGGTCAGCCAACATCATGAGATAACTCCTTGTCGTAGCATGGTTGCTGAGTCAAATAAAAGGCAACGTGCTACAAATATATATGGTGTCTATAAGAATTAATTTAAAGCGAATTTGGGGATCGAGTGCCTAAAAATGTAGGCAAAAAATTTATACGCGCGCGAGGCGCAGCATCAGGAGAAGAGCAGCAGCGAGATGTATTGTATGAGACGGTTGGGTAAAGCCGTGATTTGTTTTCATCATCTACCATTCGTATGGGTTATTTAATTTTGCAGTTATATTAATCATCTAACTGTGATCAGTCTAGGTGAAAATACAGACGGCTGCAAAGGTCTATAAAACATTTTAAAGACAATGAATGGAAAATATTTCCCTGTTTTTTGCGCTATTTTAATTTTAATGGGGAAAATTTCCCGTAATTTTAATGATTAGAGATAAAAAAATTAATTTTATCTCTATGGGTTGAAAAGTATGCGAATTATAACTCAGCCCATTTACGCATCAGATTGTGGTAGAGGTTGGTGAGTTTAATCACTTCTGCATGCTTATCACCTAACTGTATACGTAGATTTTGAATGGTTTGATCTAAGGTAAACAGTATATTCCGTTCAGCATCATCACGCACCATGCTTTGTACCCAAAAGAATGAAGCGAAACGGGTGCCAGAGTTAATACTGCTGACTTCATGCAAACTGGTTGATGGATAAAGCACGACATCACCAGCAGGAAGTTTAATCTCATGATAGCCATAGGTATCTTCAATGACCAGTTCCCCACCTTCATATTCTTCCGGTTCGCTTAAGAACAAGGTGCATGATAAATCGGTGCGGATTTGCTCAGATGTACCACGAATCAGACGAATCGAGTTATCGACATGGAAGCCAAAGCTTTCAGACTCATCATAGCGATTGAACAAGGGCGGAATAATTTTATGCGGTAATGCCGCTGCTTGAAACAATGGAGTTTGCCAAATTGCTTTAATCACAATCTCGCTAAGTGCATGGGTCAGCGGATCTTGTTCTGAAAGTTGTTGATTTTGTTTCACTGAAGCAGAGAGGGTACCCGCAGTCACTTTCCCACCCACCCAATTTGCATCTGCCATCAATTGGCGGAACTCTGCAACTTGTTCTTTGCTTAATACATTGGGAATATGATGGATCACGGTGAACACCTTTTGAATATTTATTGCATTTGTAAAAATAGCCTCATGACGAGGCTATTTTATATGAACTAAGTAGAATGCCGTAAAGTTATTATGGCTTTTGCTTAGTATTTAAAATTAACAGCAAGTACCGCGTTACGACCATTACCTTCAAATGCATAATGTGCAGCATGTGCGCTGGTAAAGTAACGTTTATCACCAATGTTATTTACGTTAAGTTGTAAATTCACATTTTTGTTTACATCATATTTTGCCATTGCATTGTAGATGGTATACGTTGGCAAAAATTTAGGTGCTGTCGTGTTTACAAACACTTGATCACGATATTCTGCGCCCGCACCTAAAGTTAAGTTTGGTAATACTTTATACGTTGACCAGAGAGTTGCGCTGTTTTTCGCAACGAATGGAAGCGGTTTACCTTCTTGAGCGACTGCGTTATAAGCTGCTTTAGTGATTTCGCTGTCTAGGTAACTATAACCTGCAGAGATATCCCATTTATTGGTAATTTTGCCGTTTAAGCTTACTTCAAATCCATCTACTTTACTTTCGCCAGCATTAGTGGTTGTGGTTGGATCAATTTGAATACGAGTATTTTGCTTTTCTGTACGGAAAATAGCTGCGGTTAAATTGGCACGTTCATTAAATAAGTCCCATTTGGTTCCGATTTCAAAAGTGCGTGCTTCTTCAGGTTTTAGGTTATTCACAATATCTGTGGTACCTAAAGCATTATCACTGCTATCACCTTCAGCTAAAACACCGACTGGGTTTGCAGAAGTCGCAAAACTTGCATAGATACTACCAGCTTCAGTTGGCTTAAAGACTAAACCTGCTTGGTAGGTAAAGAAGTCAGCATCGCTTTCGTATTTAGTACCTTTGGCTGTTGCAACTTTTGTATAGTCATAAGCGCCAGCATTGGTTGCGTAGACATCTTTATTGTATTTCTTCTCAGTATCAAATTTGTCCCAACGAACACCTAGGTTAAGTAACCATTGTGGGTTAAATTCAATGCTGTCTAGAGCATAAACGGAGGCGGTACGGCTACGTGTTGTTGACTGACCTTTGATGCTGCCCAAACTGTCAGTAAAGCTACCATTGCCTGGATTATTTAAACCTGTACACCAGCCATTTGACGTAGCGGAAGCCGCGTCACAGCCACTGACATTCGAAGAGAGAATGGTTGAAGTTGTCTGGCCGGCAGCATTGGTAAAGGTATGCATACCCTGATCGGTATTTTGATAGCTCCACTCAGTACCTACATTAAATGAATGTTTAAACGTACCAGTGTTGAACTTACCTCTTAAAGAAAGCTGATCACTATAAGCATCGGTATCGAGGATGCGGCTTAAAGCACGGCGAGCGATTGTACCGCGGTAAATATTGCCATTTGAGTCATCTGCATTGGTATAAACATAGTCTGACTTAGATTTGTTGTAAGTCGCCACGTTTGACAAAGTTAGATTTTCGTTGAAATCATGTTCTAACTTGAAGGTACCAATGTGATTTTCACGCTTGTCAAAATCACGGTCTTTCCAGCCGTAGTAAGTTCCAGCTTTTACACTAACGGGACGTCCATCGCCTGGGTTAAGTGTGACACCCGCAGGGGCACGCGTTGGATTATTGAATGGAATGCCAGCATCTGGTTCATCATTACTGCGTAAATAGTAATAGCTAAATGTACCCCGAGTTGCTGTATCTAAGCCAAAAGCAAGACTTGATGCGAGACCTGCACGAGCAAATTCTGCGCCATTGTGTTGACCTGCTTTTTCATTTTCATGACCCATAACGACAACACGACCTGCGATACCGTTACCAAAGTCTTTATTTGCATCAAGCTGGATATGGCGATAGTTATCTGTACCGCCCTGAATACTACCTTGATAGACATCACCTTGATGAGCCACTTTAGGGACAAGATTGATACTACCACCAACGCTACCACCACCACCGAGTGCAGATGAAGAGCCTTTGATGACTTCAACCTGTTCAATGGCAAACATATCGCGGCTTTGTGAGGTGGTATT
This sequence comes from Acinetobacter sp. YK3, assembly GCF_001729365.1. Classification (NCBI taxonomy): domain Bacteria; kingdom Pseudomonadati; phylum Pseudomonadota; class Gammaproteobacteria; order Moraxellales; family Moraxellaceae; genus Acinetobacter; species Acinetobacter sp. YK3. The sequence goes on along the minus strand of NZ_LZPJ01000027.1, from coordinate 478 downwards.
ACGGATACCATCTACATAAATTGATGATTGACCGCTGTAACCACGGATATAAGGCATATCTGTAAATGGTGTACCACCTTCACCAGCCCCTAGAGTAATCCCTGGCTCATAACGAAGTGCTTCGAGTAAGGTATTTGAGTTGGTGTCTTTAATCAATTTTTGAGAAAGAATAGAGACTGATTTCGGTGTATCTTTAAGAGGTGCAACAAATTTTGCATTTGCAGACTGGTCAACTTTTAAAGATTCTTCCTGAGTGGCATGCGCATGAATTGTTGGGAGTTGAACGGGCTGTTCTTGTGCAAGAGCAGGTACTGCAATGACAGAAAGTGATGATGCAATTGCAGAAGAGACAAGTTTCTTCCGTGATTTAATAAAAGACATGAGGCACGCCTAGACTGTGTAAAAATTTATGCAAAGAATAATCATTCTTATTTCTATATTCATTTGTTTGAAATTGATTTTTTCAATCTCTTAAGCT
>NZ_LZPJ01000026.1:0-30355 GCF_001729365.1 Acinetobacter sp. YK3 | reverse complement strand
AAAATAATAGATTCGTACTCACTTTATAAGTACGTTGCGGAATAATATAGATGTTCAATCGATTGCCTGTACCTGAAAACCTTCCCTGTAGATTAACTGATGCCTTTTACCGCATCCATCAATATTTACCAAAAGGAAATGTAAAACAGCGGGTTAAGCTGGATGATGCACTCAATCAGATCAATACCGACGATCTTTATGCATTACAAGATTTTCCCCTGCACAATTTTTCTGCCTATGAAGGCTGGGCGATTGATTCGAATATCACTCAGCAGGCAAGTTCACAAAATCCTATTGTTGCAAAAGGGATATATTTTTGGAAAAAACAGTTATATCACTCTATTAATCCTTATAAACTCGATCTGAACGGATATATAATCAAGATCCCTAAATTTACCAAACTTCCTGAAGGGGTAAATGCCATTATTTTAGAACAGGATAAGCGCTTAGATTTCTCTGACATTGAAAATGTAAAAATAAAAAAAACAATTGCGCCGATGCAGGGTGTTATTCAACAAGGCAGTGTGTTTAAACAAGGCGATTTAATCCTGGCAAAAAACCAGAAAATTACACCTGAACGATTAGTCGCACTTAGACGGGCGGGTATTACAGAGCTTTCTATTTATCGACACCCTAAAATCCTGATTGTTAATATGTTTCCTTTCGATCAAGCGGGAGAAATCAGTGAAGAATGCTTATACCTCAAAGATTTGTTAAAAACATGGGGGTATGGCGAGGTTGAGATTAAACCGCATAAACCGGCACGTTATGACAGGGCATTTAATTCCCATCAAGAAGCTGGACATCCCGCATTAGATGGAAGCTTGACTTCCGCTTGGGACGAATATCATCAGTTTTTTGATGAGCAAATTCCTGAGTTTGACATTATTTTATGCTGGTCACCTTTAAATCATTATGGTTCTGGATTAGGGCTTTCAAAGCTGGCTAACTTTTATCAAGGCAATGGTGATGGTCCTATTACGACATGTTGTGTGCCAGCCAGTGAATTCCGGATTTTTCAGAGTAATGACCGAAGCCCTAGACTCACTCAGGTCGTAAACCGTTATGATGAACGTGGGCAGTTAAGGGAAATGCGTACAGAGATCACTGAAGATCGAACTACGATTATCAGTCTACCTGGTAATATGCAAGATGTTGCATTGTTGATGCACGTATTTGTGAAATATATTTTAAATAAGCATGATCCTGATTTTTTTGAGAATCTGTATTTGCAAGGCAGGATCGACCAGCAGCTTGAGCCTGATCCAAAGTATAGAACATTATTATGGGGACGCTACCAGTTTGAAGCAGATGGTCAATATTCGCTACAGATCATTCCACAACAACCTTTTCAGATTGATGGTTTTGCTGCTGCCAATTGCATTATCATTGTGCCATTTGCAGAGCCACCGATTCAGTCGGGTGAATTCGTGTATTTTATTAAAATAGATCAAGTCTGAATAATTTTAGCGTTTTCCAATCCAGACAACAGTCGAGAGTGGCTGTTGTCTTATAGGGAATATAAAAATTACTTTTTAGTGTTTGGCAATAACGCAGTCATAAAACCTAACAAAGGTAAGAACGAGCAGAGTTTGTAAACCCAGACAATGCCATGTGTATCCGCCAAATGGCCTAAACCCGCTGCACCTATTCCACCAATACCGAACATCAGTCCAAACATTAAGCCCGCAACCATGCCAACCCGACCGGGTACAGCTTCCTGTGCGTACACCACAAGCGCAGAGAAGGCAGAAGACATCACTAAACCAATAATAATGACCAGAATGGCGGTTCCTGTTAAACCAACATAAGGCAGCATCAGGGCAAATGGCGCAATACCTAAAAAGGATACCCAAACCACGGCTTTACGTCCGATACGATCACCGACTGGGCCGCCTGCAAAAGTGCCCAGTGCCACAGCGCCTAAAAATATAAATAGATAGAGCTGTGATGTCTGGATTGAAACGTTAAATCTTTCGATCAAATAGAAAGTAAAATAATTGGTAATGGCAGCGATATAGATAAATTTGGCGAACAGTAAAATACAGATGACGACCATGGCCTGAATCACCTGTTTACGCGTCAAGGTCGAAATGGCACGTTGGCTGGCGAGACGTTGTGCAGGTGCTTGTTTGACCAGCCATTTGGTCACGCGTAATAAAACGAAAATAGCCAGAGCAGCAACTAAAACAAATAAGCCAATTGCCCCTTGTCCGTTAGGAATAATGACCGCAGCAGCAACTAAGGGGCCCAGTGCTGAACCGGTATTTCCGCCAACCTGAAACATGGATTGCGCCGTACCAAAACGTCCACCTGATGCAGTACGGGCAATACGCGATGCTTCAGGATGAAAAGTGGATGAACCTATACCAATCAGCGCAGCTGCAAAAAGTAAGCTGTGATAACTTCCTGCAATCGCCATTAACCCAATGCCGATCAGCGTGGCGAACATACCCGCAGGCAATAAATATGGTTTTGGATGTTTGTCAGTATAGAGTCCAATCCACGGTTGTAATAATGACGCGGTAATTTGATACACCAGCGCAATCCAGCCAATCTGGGCAAAGCTCAGTGAAAACTCTGCTTTGAGCATGGGATAACTTGCTGTCACGACCGCCTGAATAGAGTCATTTAATAGATGTGCAAAGGCGACTGCACCGACCACACGCAACACGAATTTTTGAGGTTGATCTTGAGGTGGAAATTGCTCTTGTGGAAAGGTGGTCTCAAGAGTCCCTGTATGATTTGCCATACGTGCTCCGACAGGTTATATCAGCTTAAATTGAGATAATGAAGAAGGTTTGTTTTTCAGCATTTTTATCCTAAACTGAACTGTAAGCGGCCCACAATCATATTTGGGACAGATAGTATCGATTTCAGGCCATATTGAGAGACGAAGCTAATGCGTAATATTCAGGTCAATGATTATCAGGATGTGGCCCGTAATGTCATGGCAACAGGCAATGATTACGAAGATGGTCAAATTTTGGCAAGCCATCGTCATGCCAGAGGGCAATGCCTGTATGCAATAACAGGGGTATTGACGGTAACAACCAATACAGGCAGTTGGGTGGTACCACCGAAACGTGCGTTATGGATTCCAGCAGGGATTGATCATGAAGTGCATATGGGGGGTATCACCAAAACACGCAGTGCCTATATTCTTCCAGAAGTCGCGTGCAAAGCAGGTTTACCCATTTATTGTGCCGTAATTAATGTGTCGCCGTTATTGCATGAATTACTCTCGACAGCGGTTGATCTGCCTGCCGAATATGAATTGGGTGGACGCGATGATTATTTGATGCAATTGATCATCGCCGAAATCGCGTTGATGCCTGAATTGCCATTGAATGCACCTTTACCACAAGAGCCACGCTTGGCTGCATTATGTTTGCAATTATTAAAAGCACCGACTTTAGATCATGATCTGGATCAGATTGCAGAACAGGTGGGAATGAGCCGTCGCAATTTCACCCGAATTTTTCGACTACAGACTGGCATGAGTTTTAGTCATTGGCGGCAACAGGCCTGTCTACTGAATGCATTGACCAGAATGGAATTAGGACAGCCGATTACCCGTGTGGCGATGGAGCTTGGGTATAGCAGCAGTAGCGCTTTTACTGCGGCCTTTAAACGTTCTTTAGGCGTGGCTCCGCGTTTTTATTTACAAGGAAAATGATTAGGCGAATGTGATAATGTGAGATGAAATCAATTCACTCATTTCACGACCATTTGTATGGTTTGAGAACATAAGATCAACGATAAATTTATGCTGTCATTATTAAAAGGTTTGGCCTTGTCCCATCAAGGTCTAGAAAAAAATAATACATTCGGTGAAGGATTATCTGGAACACTGAACGCGATTGAGCATCTCGGTTATGTGCAAATAGATACCATTTCCGTGGTTGAGCGTGCGCATCATCATGTTTTGTGGAGTCGGGTGCCAGATTATCAGCTAGATCACTTAAATCAGTTAGTGAAAGAGCAGAAAGTTTTTGAACATTGGGCACATGCAGCCTCTTATCTGCCGATGCGGGATTATCGTTATGCTATGCCCTTGATGAATGCGATACGAAATGGTGAAAGTCGCTATTTCAAAAGTGACCCTCGTTTGATGAAGGAGATTCTGGCTCAGGTTAAAGCAGAAGGAAAAATTCAACTGCGAAATATGCAGAAGGAGAAGCGGGAAGGCCCAGCAGGTTGGTGGAATGCTGGTCCAAGTCGTAAGGCGCTTGAGCAATTATTTATGCAAGGTGACTTGATGATCTGTGAGCGTAATGGGATGGAGAAAGTCTTTGATCTCACGGAACGCTGTTTGCCACAAGGGATTGATCTGAGTACACCGACGTTGCATGAATATGCGCATTATTTATTGAACATGAACATACGCGCACACGGTGTATTTACATGGAAGCAGTTATTGCATTTAAAAGGAAAAGAGTTGCGTGAGGTGATGCGTACTGTATTGGATGAACATATCGATGCAGGTTTAGTAAAGGTTCTAAAACTGGAAAATGGACAAACGATTTATGCAGCCAGTGCGGTATTAGAACATGAATCCATTATTCAACCGCAACTCAAAATATTGTCTCCTTTCGATAATCTGGTGATTCATCGAGAGCGCTTGAGTAGCTTATTTGACTTTGATTACCGTATTGAATGTTATGTGCCAGCTGCGAAAAGACAATATGGTTATTTTTGTTTACCGCTGTTATATGCAGATCGGTTTGTTGGGCGCATTGATTGTAAAGTGCATCGCCGTGAAAAGCGATTAGAGGTGATTCGTTTGCATTTGGAAGATCCGAAGATGCAGGATCGAGAAGCTTTGATTAAAGCTTTAGAGATAGAATTACAACGTTTTGCTGTGTTTAATCAGTGTATGAGTGTTGATTTAGGAAAAAACAGCTTAAGCTGAGAAATCGGGCAGGATCTTGAAAATTTCGATCATGCCCGATCCTATGTATTTACTTTAAGCGTTGTTATTTAGCTGAGTGGATAGCTCATCCCAACGTTGATTTGCACTTTGCATCGACTGCATTTTGACATGACCAAAGCCGCGTACTTCTGCAGGAAGCTCGGCAATTTGTGCAGCTACTGTCAAATCATGCTGTTGTGGTGCTGCAACAAGTGCTTTCACAAATTCCATGTAACGATCACGCCATGCATGTTCATGTTGGCGTTCTTCTTGACGTGCAAATGGATCAAGGAAGGTTTCGCGCAGCCATTGTAAGCGGGCAAGTAGCATCATCGGGAAACGCATCCAGTAACCAAAAATACGTTTGCGTACATTGGTACCTAGTGTCGGTGGTGCAAGGTGATAGGATAAACGCACACCACGCCCGAATTGCGATTCGATTGATTTTTTAAAGCTAGCACCTGTTAGCAAGCGGGCAACTTCATACTCATCTTTATAGGCCATTACACGATACAGCTGTGTAGCGATTGTGGTTGCAAGCGCTTCAGGCAACATTTTAGACGCTTGTTCTGCAAGATTTCTATATGTATCAGCATAAGCATCATTCCAGTAGTCTTGCAAACGGACTGAACGATCATGAATCAGTTCTGGTAGCGTTTGCGGCGCATTCTGTTTTGGCAAACTGTCGAGTAGGCGCTTCGCCAGATCAGGATCGCTTGCAAGATGACAACCTACGCGGAAAGCTTCCAGATTCTTTTCAACTGCTGTGCCATTGAGTTGAATGGCTTTTTCAATACTTTTGCGCAGTAATGGAATCTGACCAGATTGCCATGCCATTCCCAGTAAGATCTGATTGGCAAAGATGGCATCACCCAAGACTTGGGTGGCAATACGCGCAGCAGGTAAAGATACCAGTTTACCTTGGTCGACATGACCACGAAGACGATTGATCAAATCCGTAATTGGCGCAAACCAGTCACGTTTATTAATGAAGTCAGATGTCGGTGAGCCATCTTCATTGACAATGACCATCGCATTTGGTTTTAAACGAGACAAGGCCGCATTGCTGCCTGCCACCACTGCATCGGCACCAATAAGAAGGTCACATTGACCTGCAGGGATTTTAGTTGCGGAAATTTGCTCGTCATCTGAAGCCAATTGAACATAGGAATAAACTGTACCACCTTTTTGAGCCAGTCCTGCCATGTCCATCACGCGTGCTGCTTTACCTTCCAGATGCGCGGCCATTCCCAATAATGCGCCGACGGTGACCACACCTGTACCACCCACACCACCAACCATGATTCGGCTTGGTGCTGTATCAAGTTGAGGAAGAATCGGACGCTCAGGCCAGCCCGTAGCAAAACCTTCAAATTTGGCTGGACGTTTCATATCACGGGTATGTACCGTCACAAAACTTGGGCAGAAACCTTCGACACAGGTAAAGTCTTTGTTACAGCTGCTTTGGTTAATTTGACGTTTAGTACCTAAAGCTGTTTCTACGGGTTCAATTGAAAGACAATTTGATTTTTTCGAGCAATCGCCACAGCCTTCACAAATATCGCTATTGATGTAGAGGCGTTCAGCAGGGTCAGGATAAGCATCACGTTTACGGCGACGACGTTTTTCGCTGGCACAGGTCTGAACATAAATTAAAGCGGTGACACCAGAAATCTCACGTAATTCACGTTGCACGGTATCTAAATCATTTCTATGGCGGATTTCTACATTGGGCGCAAGGTGTTCTTCTGCATGAATCAACGCTGGTTCATCCGTTACGATGACCTGTTTTTTAATCCCTTCCGCATCTAACTGGCGGGTCAGTTGTGCGACACTCAAATGTCCATCGACATGTTGTCCGCCTGTCATGGCAACTGCATCGTTGTAAAGGATTTTATAGGTGATATTGATATTGGCTGCGATGGCTTGTCGAATTGCCAAATAGCCTGAATGGAAGTAGGTTCCATCACCGAGATTGGCAAAAATATGCTTTTCATTGGTAAAGTGCGATGCACCCGCCCAGCTCACACCTTCGCCGCCCATTTGCGAGAAAGTTTCCGTGCCGCGATCCAGTGATACCGCAATATAGTGACAACCGATGCCACCTAAGGCGCGACTGCCTTCTGGCACTACGGTGGAGGTATTATGCGGACAACCGCTACAGAAATAAGGTTTGCGGTCTGCCAGATCCAGCACACGGCGTGACTCTTGTTCTGCTTTTTGCAATAAATCGATACGATTCTGAATTTGTTGTCTTAAATTCTTAGGTAAATCGAGTTGCAGAAAACGTGCTGCCAGCATTTTGGCAATGGGTTCAGGCTGGAACTCATAATGACCAATGAGAGGTGCTTCCTCGATGGAGGTACTCCATTCACCTTTACCATGAATTGCTTTGCCAAAGACATGTGGACGTTGCTCATCAGGCAGGGAATACAGTTCATCTTTGATCTGTGATTCAAGAATAGGGCGTTTCTCTTCAACCACAATCAGCTCTTTTAGTCCTTCGGCAAATTCACGAATACCTTGCGGTTCTAAAGGCCAGATCAACCCAACTTGATAAACCCGTAGCCCAAGCTGTTGCGCCGTTTCATTCTCAATTCCTAAAATGCGTAAGGCTTCAATGGTATCGAGATAGCCTTTACCGCTTGCAACAATCCCCATGCGGGCATTTTCACAAGGCCAAGTGGTTTGATTCAGCTGATTGGCACGTGCATAGGCCAGCACAGCAGGTAAGCGATGTTGATAGAGGCGTTGTTCTTGCTGGATGCCATGATCAGGCCAGCGAATATTGACACCATCGGCAGGGAAGTCCACATCTTTTGGAATCACGGGAATGACCCGATCTAAATCTACATTGACGGAAGCCGAAGTTTCTACAATTTCACTGACCAGTTTCATTGAGGTCCAGACCCCAGCGAAACGGGACATTGCCACGGCATGCACACCAAGATCAAGAATATGTTGCACTGAGGTTGGATAGAAAATCGGAAGACCGCAGCCAATCATGACATGTTCAGATTGGTGTGGAACCGTAGATGATTTACAAGAGTGATCATCACCAAATAAAGCGACCACACCGCCATGTTCAGCAGTTCCGGCAAGATTGGCATGACGCAGCACATCACCTGAACGGTCTACACCCGGGCCTTTGCCATACCACCATGAGGTGACGCCATCATATTTTCCCTGGCCTGCGAGGTTGGCTTGCTGCGTGCCCCAAATGGCCGTTGCCGCGAGATCTTCATTAATACCGGGTTGAAAGACGACATTGTGATCTTTAAGTATGCCTCCAATTTGCCAAAGGAAATTATCATAATTACCTACAGGGGAACCGCGATAACCTGAAATGAAGCCAGCTGTATGCAACCCGTTCAATTCATCACGGCGAGTCTGTGCTAGAGGTAACCGAACGAGTGCCTGAATGCCTGTCATGTAGGCTGAACCGTGATCACTGATATATTTATCATCCAGTGATACATCCTTAGTAGCGATCATTTTTGGAGTAACTTTTGTCGCTATATTCATTTATATCTCCTTAGAATTCTCGTAGTTTTGACTACTTGTTTTTTCAACATCCGGTTGAATATTTGGAGTAAGTACATAACAATTAAAAAGATTGAACAGTTCGGGATAAAAAAAGACCTGATCAATGTATGTACATTAATGTCATTGTGGTTGATCCAAACTGGTGCAACAATGCGTAATTTAGAAAAAGATATTTACGTTATGCGCAAAAATCTTGATGGTGGACTCTTGCATGCAATGAATGCCTTCCTGAAAGTGATTGATAGCGGGAGTTTCACGGCTGCCGCTGAACAGATGGAACTGACAACTGCGCAAGTTTCGCGATTAATTAGCGAATTAGAAGGGCGTTTAGGTACAAAACTACTACAACGATCAACCCGACAGCATGCCTTGACCGAGATTGGAGAGACCTATGCCGAGCAGTGTCGTCAGGTGCTTGCCATGGTGGAAGAAGCTGAAGCACAGGCAATGGGCATGGCAACAAAACCGCAAGGGCGTTTACGGGTACTGAGTATGGCCAGTTTTGGTCATCACTATCTTGCACCGATGATGGCGGAGTTCTGTCAAACCTATCCTGACCTGACGGTTGAATATCGAACCTCACAAAATGTACCTGACCTTTTAGGTAAAGGCATTGATGTGAGTCTCTATTTGACTGAATCTCTGGCGGATTCGAGATTTGTGGCCCGTCGCATTGGTACGATTTTTTCGGTGTTATGTGCTTCACCTGCTTATCTGGAAAAGCATGGCGAACCTCAATCGCTGGATGATTTGCAGAAGCACGCCTGTTTACGCTTGGTCAATCCATCCATTACTCCGCAATGGCATCTGACCAGTGAAAATAGCTGTTCGTATCAGATTGATATTAATGGCCCACTCATTGCCGATACGCCTGAGTTGTTACTGGATGTAGTTCAACAAGATATGGGCATTGCCTTATTGCCAACTTTTTCATCGATTGATGCAATCCGCACAGGGCGATTACGCCGTATTTTACCGGCGTGGCGTTCTCCTGATATCGGGGTGTATACCTTATTGCCTTCACGGGATTTTGTGGATGTAAAAACGCGGACATGGTTGGAGTGGGTCGAGCAACATATTTCTCCGAAAATACAGCAAGATACAGATTATTTTTTATAAGTAATTTGAGAGAGCGTTAGAAAAAGAATAATAAGGATTAAAATTAAAAGTAGAAAATGCTTCTTTAGAAAGAGGCATTTCATACAGAGATAAACGATAAATTTTCAAAAAAATTACATGAGGGATTTAGCCCCAATTCTTGAGCAGAATGGGAGAAAGTTGAGCTCTGATCAAGCTTAATTGATTAAGCATATTGTCTGACAGTAAGAGAATACAAATCTATATATGGCTAAGCGCATTTTGTTTGCCAATAGGCATTGGCATAATTTGACAAGCTTTTTCGGTTGAGTACATTGCTAATATTTTGGCTGGCTTGCATTAGCTTTTCTAGGTCAATGCCAGTTTCAAAGCCCATATGTGATAGCAAATAAAACAGATCTTCGGTCGATACATTGCCAGAAGCGCCTTTGGCATAAGGGCAGCCACCCAGTCCTGCAAGAGACGAATCGAAAATGCGAATGCCTTGCTGTAAAGATTGATAAATATTGGCAATCGCCATGCCATAGGTGTTATGGAAATGCCCAGCTAAAACGGTGCTGTCCAGTTCAGCCAGACAGGCTTGCCAGACTTTTTGAACGCGATCTGGTGTCGCTGTGCCAATGGTTTCACCTAAAGACACTTCATAGCAGCCCATGTCATACAGTCGTTTCACGACTTTTACCACTTGCTCAGGAGCAATTGCGCCTTCATAAGGACAATCGACTATACAAGAGACGTAACCACGCACACGAATATCATGTGCTTTGGCTGCCTTCAGTACATCGGCGAATTTTTCAAAGCTTTCATCAATAGAGCAGTTGATATTTTTACGGGTAAAGCTTTCAGAAGCTGCGGTAAACACCGCAACCTCTTTGCATCCTACCGCTTGAGCAGTTTCAAAACCTTTGATATTGGGCGTGAGCAGGCTAAATTGCACATCGGTTGTTTGGGGTAATTGTTTAAATAGCTCATCACTTTGAGCCATTTGCGGTACCCATTTTGCCGAAACGCATGAACCGACTTCTATTGATTTTAGGCCAGCATTTATTAAGTCATTAATAAAGTTTAAGCGTTGTTCAACAGTTAAAGCCTGTTTTTCATTTTGGAGGCCATCTCTGGGGCCGACCTCCACGATTTTGACAAATTCACTCATGCAACTTCCTCCTGAGCAGGTTGAAATTCCACAAGCTCATCGCCAGCTTTGACCTGATCACCGACTTGGAAGTACGAGTCTACAATCACGCCATCTTTAGGCGCACGAATGGTGTATTCCATCTTCATGGCTTCAAGCGTCATTAAAATATCGTCTTTCTTCACGCTATGATTGGCGCTCACCAGCACTTGCGTGACCACACCCGGCATTGGCGCTTTAAGGTGGCCTTCGTCGCCTTGGTGATCTGCTTGATTAAAGTCTTGGCGGATATAAGCAAACTTGTAGCTTTGTCCATTTTGGAACAAGGTAATGCCTTGCTGACTTTGGTTAAAAGACAGCTTTTGCTGAGTCTCACCAATTTGAATGGATGCGGTGTGTGTATCAATCAATTGGCCCGAAATCGGGTAGCTTTGTCCGTTATATTCTGCGGTGAAACCATCTTCATGTGAGGCAAATTTAATTTTAATGTTCTGATCTAAATAGTTCAGTTTAATACTGTGCTGATAGGCAATATTTAAACGCCATAGCGGTTGAGCCTGCCAAAGCTGTTTTTGGCTTGAGCTGTTGTTATTAAGTTTACTGAGAAATTCAATAAATGCCGCTGCGATGATAAGCTCAGGTTTTGTCTGTTGCGTGTTAAACAGAAAATCATGTTCACGTTGAATCAGGTTGGTATCCAATTTGGCTTGTTTAAACGATTCGCTACGAACAATTTTTTCCAGAAAGGCAATATTGTTGCCTAAGCCATCGACATGGAATTGGCTTAAAGCATGTTGCATTTGAATAAGCGCAGCTTCACGGTTTTTACCCCATACGATCAGTTTGGCAATCATTGGGTCGTAATAGGTCGTGATTTCATCGCCTTCAACAATACCGCTGTCTACACGAACATATTGGTTTTGAGTTGGGTAGTGCAGATAGTCAATTTTACCAATGGCAGGTAAAAAGCCTTTTTCAGGTTCTTCTGCATAGATCCGTGCTTCGAGTGCATGGCCATGAATCTGCAATTCGTTTTGTAATTTAGGTAACGGTTCGCCATAAGCCACACGAAGTTGCCATTCAACCAAGTCTTCACCTGTAATCATTTCGGTGACAGGGTGTTCGACTTGTAGGCGGGTATTCATTTCCATGAAATACGCCGTACCGTCTTGTTCTACAATAAACTCAACCGTACCTGCACCAACGTAATTTACCGCACGTGCCGCATCAATTGCCGCTTGACGCATTGCATCGAGCTTTTCGCTTGGCATTTGTGGCGCAGGGGCTTCTTCTAGCACTTTTTGGTGGCGGCGTTGTACAGAACAATCACGTTCAAACAAATGTACGTAGTTGCCATGTGTATCACCAAACACTTGCACTTCAATATGTCTTGGCTGAATCACATAACGCTCAATCAAGACATCATCATTACCAAAGCTGGATTTGGCTTCACGTTTACACGAAGCTAAGGCATGTAGAAAATCTTCACTGTGCTCAACCAGACTCATGCCTTTACCGCCACCGCCAGCGCTGGCTTTAATTAAAACAGGATAGCCAATGTGATCTGCCTGTTGTTTTAAAAAGTCGGCATCTTGATTGGTTCCGTGATAACCCGGTGTTAAAGGAACGCCTGCTTTTTCCATTAACGCTTTAGAAGTCGCTTTTAAGCCCATCGCTAAAATGGCATCGACTGGTGGGCCAATAAAGCAAATGTTGTGTTGTTGGCAAGCGAGTGCAAACTGATCATTTTCAGAAAGGAAACCGTAGCCCGGATGCACCGCTTGGCTGCCTGTATCAATGGCAGCTTGAATAATACGATCAGCCTGTAAATAACTTTGCGTTGCAGGGGACTGACCAATATAAACCGCTTCATCTGCAAGTTTGACATGTTGTGCATTTGCATCTGCATCTGAGTAAACAGCAACCGTTGCAATACCTAATTTTTTAGCTGTGCGAATCACACGGCAGGCAATCTCGCCACGGTTCGCAATTAAAATCTTTTCAAACATGATGATCGTCCTTAATTGTTGTTATTCGAGTTAGAAACCCAAGCAGGTTGCTGTTTATTTAAAAAGGCATTCAGGCCTTCTTTTGCTTCACTGCCTTGACGAACTTGAGCAATATGATGTGCTGTCTGTTGCAGCAAGTCATTGCTCATGGTCTGGTTGCTCACCATTTGAATGAGTTGTTTTGATGCCGCTTGAGCATGCGGACCACCGAGTAATAGAGCATCAATAATTTCTTGAACTTTTTTATCTAAGTCTTCGGCATCTGCAACTTCGTGGGCCAAACCAATTTGTTTAGCTTCACGTGCTGAAATCCGCTCGGCAGTTAAGAAGTAACGAGAGGCTTGTCTTGCACCAATTGCACGAATCACGTAGGGACTAATGGTAGAAGGAGCAAGCCCTAAACGAACCTCAGAAGTTGCAAACTTAGCATCGGTGCTGGCAATGCAAATATCACATGCCGATGCCAAACCCATACCACCACCAAAGGCAATGCCATGCACACGAGCAATAGTCGGTTGTTTAAGCGTTGCAAGTGCATCAAGCATTTGTGCAAGTTTTAATGCATCTGCTTCATTTTCTGCTGAAGATGCCTGACCTGCCTGTTTCATCCAGTTGAGGTCGGCACCTGCCGAAAAGCTTTTGCCGCGACCTGCTAAAACCACCACACGAATGTCATCGCGTGTATGGATTTGCTTAAAGCAAGCATGCAGCTCTTCAATAACTGTCGTGTTAAAAGCATTGTGCAATTCAGGGCGATTCAGCCAAACATAGGCAACCTGACCTTGTTGTTCGAGTTGTAAAAATTGATAGCTCATATACACCTCTTACATACGGAACACGCCAAATTTGGTTGGCTGGATTGGGGCATTCATCGCAGCGGCAAGACTTAAACCGAGTACCTGACGAGTTTGCGCTGGGTCAATGACGCCGTCATCCCAAAGGCGGGCAGAAGCATAGTACGGATGACCTTGACGCTCGTATTGTTCACGAATCGGTTGTTTAAATTCGTCTTCTTGTTGAGCTGACCACTCGGCACCTTTTTGCTCAATCTGATCACGTTTTAAAGTCGAGAGTACGCTTGCTGCTTGTTCGCCACCCATCACTGAAATACGAGAGTTCGGCCAAGTCCATAAAAAGCGTGGTGAATAAGCGCGGCCGCACATCCCATAGTTACCCGCACCAAACGAACCACCAATAATCAAGGTGAGTTTTGGTACATTTGCGGTAGCAACTGCCATCACCAGTTTGGCGCCGTTTTTTGCAATCCCTTCATTTTCATACTGGCGGCCAACCATAAAGCCCGTAATATTTTGTAGAAATAACAATGGAATATTGCGCTGCGTGCATAGCTCAATAAAGTGCGCACCTTTTTGTGCAGATTCTGAAAATAAAATCCCGTTATTGGCAATAATGCCGACTGGCATACCATAGAGTGAAGCAAAACCAGTAATGAGTGTTGAACCAAAGCGTGCTTTAAACTCGTCAAAGCGTGAACCATCGACAATACGTGCAATGACTTCACGAACATCAAAAGGTTTACGTGCATCACTTGGCACCACGCCATAGAGTTCAGATGCATCAAATAACGGTTCATCAACTTGTTTATTTAATTCATTTGGCTTTTTATTTAAGTTAGCAACAATGTTTCGTGCAATCGCAATTGCATGCTCATCATTTTCAGCCAAATGGTCAGCTACACCTGAAAGACGTGTGTGTACATCACCACCGCCTAAGTCTTCACTGCTCACCACTTCGCCAGTTGCAGCTTTTACCAAAGGAGGGCCACCTAAGAAAATCGTCCCTTGATTACGGACAATAATGGTTTCATCAGACATGGCTGGAACATAAGCACCACCTGCGGTACAGCTCCCCATCACGACAGCAATTTGGGCAATACCTAGGCTCGACATGCGTGCCTGATTATAGAAAATACGTCCGAAGTGATCTCGATCAGGGAAGACTTCATCCTGCATCGGTAAGAACGCACCCCCAGAATCTACCAAATAAATACAAGGCAAGTGATTTTGCTCAGCAATTTCCTGCGCACGTAAATGCTTTTTCACAGTCAATGGATAATAGGTACCACCTTTGACGGTTGCATCATTGGCGACAATCATGCAGGTCACACCATTGACTTGGCCAATACCAGCGATCACACCCGCAGCAGGAATGTCATCTTCATACACCTTGTAAGCAGCCAATTGACCAATTTCTAAAAAAGCAGTGCCGACGTCGATCAGTTGATCAATACGATCACGTGGTAAAAGTTTACCTCTGGCCAAATGTTTTTGACGGGCATTTTCGCCACCACCGAGTGCGACTTTTTGAGCCACTTGTTTCAGATCGCTGACCAATGTTTGCATGGCATGTTGATTGGTTTTGAAGTCTTCACTTCGAACATTAATTTTGCTGTGTAATTGGTTCATAAGCTGCATCCTGATTTATGGTTATTATTTGGTTTCATTAAACAGTTCGCGGCCAATCAGCATGCGGCGAATTTCCGAAGTTCCTGCACCAATTTCATAAAGTTTGGCATCACGCCATAAACGACCAGCCGAAAATTCATTGATATAACCATTACCACCGAGGGTTTGAATGGTTTCACCCGCCATCCATGTGGCTTTTTCAGCGGCATATAAAATGGCACTGGCCGCATCTTTACGTAGACTGCGGTCATGATCAGCTTTGTCACAGGCAGCACCCACGGCATAGACGAGGGCTTTACATGCCAACCAGGTTGAATACATATCGGCAAGTTTGCCTTGCATAAGCTGGAATTCACCTAAAGCCTGACCGAATTGCTCACGCTCATGTAGGTAAGGAATCACTACATCCAGACAAGCATCCATAATCCCGAGTGGGCCAGCGCTGAGTACGGCACGCTCATAATCCAGCCCACTCATCAGCACTTTGGCACCGTTACCGACACCGCCCAACACGTTTTCGGCAGGCACTTCGACATTGTCAAAAAATAGCGGATAAGTATTGGAACCACGCATACCGAGTTTGTCTAAATGGCTGCCATGACTAAAACCTTTCATATCTTTTTCAATCAGGAAGGCGGTCATGCCTTTGGCACCTGCTTGCGGATCAGTTTTGGCATACACCACCAATACATCCGCATCACCACCGTTGGTGATCCACATTTTTGAACCATTGAGAACAAAATGATCACCTTTTTGTTCAGCACGCAGTTTCATGCTGACCACATCCGACCCTGCATTCGGTTCCGACATCGCCAAAGCACCGACAAAGTCACCTGAAATCAGTTTTGGTAAATACTTTTGTTTCTGTTGTTCGCTACCGTTGCGGTTAATCTGGTTGATACACAAATTAGAATGCGCGCCATAAGAAAGCCCGATAGATGCCGATGCACGTGAAATTTCCTGTAGCGCGATGATATGTGCCAGATAGCCTAAATTGGTGCCGCCGTATTCTTCAGAAACGGTAAGACCGAGCAGACCCATATCACCAAATTTTTTCCAGAGATGCGCGGGGAATAGATTGTCCTGATCAACTTGTTGGGCAATTGGTGCAATTTCCTTTGCACAAAATGCAGCAACTGAATCTTGTAGTGCAATTAACGTTTCATCCAGACCAAAATTCAAGCTACGTAGGTTCATTGTGTTGTCATCCCATTGGTTATATTTGTTGTTCCAAAAAGCGTTGTTGTATGTGCTTAAGAAGTACCATACAATGATTTTTTGAAAAAGTGAATAGTGATTCATAAAATGATTTACAATTCATTTTATTTGGTAGAGAATAAAATTCATGAGCTATAAACGATCATCTTTGATGCAGGAGAGGATGGAACAAAATCGCAAAGCGATTTTGAGTTCAGCCAGAAAATTAATCTCGGAGGGAGGGTTTAAAGACGCACAAATACAAACCATTGCAGAGCAAGCAGGCGTTTCAAGTGGTCTGGTCTATCGCTATTTTGATAATAAAAGTCAGGTACTGATTGAGGTTTTGTCCGAGGCCATTAACACCGAACTATTGGTGATTGATTCAATTACTGAAAGTAATTTATCGGCAAAACAGAAATTACATAAAGCAGTAACCACCTTTGTAAAACGGGCGCTGAATAGTCCTCAGCTTGCATATTCACTCATGTTTGAACCGGTTGATTCAACAGTTGAACATGAGCGTTTTCGTGTGAAACAGTTGATTAAACAAAGTATTAAGAAAATCCTTGCAGATGGAAATGCGAGTGGTGAGTTTGTTCTGGATGATCTCAATACCGCAGCATTGTGTGTGGTGGGTGCCATGACTTATGTGGTGGTTGAACCCTTAGATCCAGCGCAAAATACCAAGTTTGATCAGCAGCATAAAAACTATTTTTCCAAACAGATTGCTGACTTTTGTGTGGATGCAGTGCAGAAGAAATAAGGCAAACACAATCATTAAAATTGCACAACAGGATGTTGGAAAAGTAGTCGTACTCACAATAATTAAATGACTGAAGAACAGAATTACAAAGAATCAAGGAGAGTGATTCAATGCAACAACAACGGTTAAGCTATGCCTCTGGAACCAGTTCGCAGCCCCTGTTGGGGATGACGATTGGAGAAAAATTTGATCAGGCCTGTGTGCAATATGCTGAACAGGAGGCTATTGTCAGTGCGCATCAGAATAGACGATTGACCTATAAGGCATTGCAGGATGAGGTGAATGCCTTTGCGTGTAGCTTGTTGAAACTAGGATTAAAAAAAGGGGATCGCTTAGCCATCTGGTCTCCAAACTGTGTGGAATGGACTGTGACCCAGTTTGCAGCCTCAAAAACAGGTATTATTCTGGTCAATCTGAACACGGCTTATAAAAGTCATGAACTGGAATATGTGCTGAACAAGGTTGCCTGTAAAGGGTTGGTAATTGCAGCACAATTCAAGACCACAGATTATCAGGAACTACTAAGCAAGATTGCACCTGAACTGGCATCGAGTGCGGATAAGGTACTCAATTCAGCGCGTTTACCGCATTTAAAATATGTCATTAAAATTGATGAGCAGCAGCATACCGGTATTCACCGTTTTAGCGATCTGGTCGGACAACCGACACAACAGCAATTAGATCAGCTGCATGCTTTAGCCAAGCATTTGCAGTTTGATGAAACCATTAATATTCAATTTACTTCTGGCACCACAGGTAATCCGAAAGGAACCATGCTGACCCACCACAATATTCTCAATAATGGTTATTTTGTTGGTGAAGGCATTGGTTTAACGTCAAAAGATCGGGTCTGTATTTCTGTGCCATTATTTCATTGCTTCGGCATGGTGATGGGCAATCTGGCCTGTATCACACATGGTGCAACCATGGTTTATCCAGCCGCCGTTTTTAATCCGCTTGAGTCTTTAAAAACCATCCATCAGGAAAAATGTACGGCGTCTTATGGTGTTCCGACCATGTTTATTGCCATGTTAGAGCATGAGCAATTTGCCGAATTCGATTTATCCAGCTTACGCACAGGCATCATGGCAGGTAGTCCATGTCCTCGTGAAATCATGCAGCGTGTCATAGACCGTATGCACATGTCTGAAATCACCATCTGTTATGGCATGACTGAAACTTCGCCCGTCAGTGTGCAAAGTTATATTCACGATTCGATTGATAAACGCGTGAGTACCGTTGGGCATGTCCATCCGCATTTGGAAGTTAAAATTGTCGATCTAGAGGGTGACATCGTTCCGCAAGGTGTATTGGGTGAACTTTGTGTACGTGGCTATTCGGTGATGGCTGGTTATTGGGATGAACCTGAAAAAACCAAAGAGGTCATCGATGCAGCAGGCTGGATGCATACTGGCGATATTGCGGAAATGGATCAAGATGGCTTTATCAAAATCAAAGGCCGCATTAAAGATGTGGTGATTCGTGGTGGAGAAAATCTCTTTCCAAAAGAAATTGAAGACTTTTTATACACCCATCCAGATATCTGTGATGTTCAGGTGATTGGTTTACCAGACAGCCGTTATGGTGAGGAACTCTGTGCCTGTATTATTTTGCATGAACACCATCAATGCGATGAAGATGCGATACGTCACTTTTGTAAAGAACATATTTCACATAATAAAGTGCCACGCTATGTCAAATTCTTCGCTGAGTTCCCAATGACGGCTTCAGGCAAAGCGCAAAAGTTTAAATTGCAGGAAATCATGCGTGCGGAGTTAAACCTGACAGCCGAAGTCTTTGATTAAAATTGGGATGATTGGATCACTCAGGATTTTCTCTATTGCTGAGTGTGACGCGATTAAAAACAGGGGATGAAATGGCCAAAGATTTTAACAGCCAGAAAGTGGTGGAGCGCTATGACGATCATATCCGTCAATTGATTCCAGCTTATGAATTGATGCATCAGCAAGTGGATGCCATTTTACAGGCAAATTTGAGCAATGATGCGCATATTCTGATTGTTGGCTGTGGTACAGGCTATGAACTTGAGTATTTATTGCAAAGGCATCCTGACTGGACTTTCACGGCTGTTGATCCTTCTTTAACAATGCTGCAAAAGGCACAAGCGCAGATTCAGGCGATGGGGCAGCAAGCACGCGTTACCTTTGCACATGGAGAGACAAATTGTTTATCCGAGCTGCCAGTGTTTGACGCTGCACTTTGTATTCTCGTGGCTCATTTTATTCCGCATGCATCCAAGCCTACTTTCTTTTCCCAGATTGCGAAACGCTTAAAAAGTCATGGAATTTTAATGACCTATGATTTGATGCGTTGTGAAGATTCTCTGCAAATGAAAGCCTTACCGTTGTTATGTCAGGCTGCCGGCCTGAGTGAAGCACAAAGCCAAGCGATGATAGATCGTTTAGGTCAGGACTTTTTCACGGTCTCTTTACAGGATTATCAGCAACTGCTCGATCATGCAGGTTTTGGCAATGTCCATGTTTTTAGCCAGACCTTGACCTATCAGGGCTTGATTGCACAGAAAAATGAAGCGGATCAGTTGCTATTGTCGTGTTGAGGCAATTTGGCTTTTGCTTGGTTTTGACATTTTAAAATAATAGAAAGACCTAAAAAAGAGGAGGTAAAACGAAATAAATCAAATGGTTTTGATTTTTAAAATAAAAAATGTGCTGTGAAATTGCGATTCAGGCAAAGGAAAAAACACAAATAAAGAATGATCTTAAAAGGTATTTGAGATCTGCGAACAAGGAAATTGATTTCAATGGATAAATTTATTTTAACGGTACAAAAAAGCCTATTGGCGGTGTCTGTTGCAATGGTGATATCACCTGTTTATGCAGGAACCGATCAGGCCGAAATTGCGCAACTTCGACAGGAAGTGCAAGAGTTAAGAACGATGTTACAGCAATATGTGCAGCAGAAAGTGCCCGTGCAACCTATTACTCAAGTGGCTGTGACGGCTTCACCACAAGTGACCGAGACAACAGTGCCTAAGCTGAATCTGAGCAAAGGCGGTGCAGAGGTCAATTTATATGGTTATATCCGTGCCGATGCCTCTTATCAGGCCAAAGGTGCATCTACCATGTATAACAATATTAGCGGGGTTCCACTCGAAAATACGCCAGAAGAATCTGCTCAAAAAGACCAATTACATAGTACTGTTAATGTGACACGTTTTGGGTTGAATTTTAAAACCCCAACTGCTGCGGGTGAAGTAGGCGGTAAACTGGAAATGGATTTCTTCGGCGGTACAACGCGAGATCAATTTCGTATCCGTCATGCTTATATCACCCTTGATCAATGGCTGATTGGTCAAACCTGGTCGACGTTTATTGCACCTGAATATTATCCAGAAACTGTAGATGCGGGCACTTTTGTTGGTAGTGCCTTGCTACGTTCACCGATGCTGCGTTATAGCGGTAACCTCTCGGCAAAAACCAGTTTTGCTGTCGCAATTGAAGATCCAAAATATACTGCAACTTCTGATCCAGATAATGAAATGCGTTTGCCAGCCTTGGTTGGACGTCTGAACCATAAATTTGATAATGGCTCACTACTGTCAGGCCGAACGTTTATGGCTGAGAAAAAAACCAGTCATGACAATGAATGGGCATGGGGTGTCGGACTGGGTGGAAAATATCAATTGAGTCCGCAAACCTTCTTAAAAGCCGATTATTACCATGTCAAAGGGGATGGGCGCTTTCTGCTCTGGGCCAATAATAGCTATGTGATTGATGATAAAAATAATATTCAAAGCAACGAGTTCGATACGATTTCTGCGGGGATCACCCATCAATTTAATTCCCAGCTTCGCTCAACTTTAGGTTATGGCTATATGAAGGCCAAGGACGACAACACTTTTGCTGAAATCCAGAAAACCAATATCACCCAGAATAAAGAATTATGGCAAGGCTGGATTAATGCGATGTATAACCCCTACAAGCCGATTACCTTCGGCGTGGAATATGTTTATGGCGAGCGAGAAACTTTTGATGGCCGTAACGGGATTGATAATCGTGTGAACATGATGGCGAGTTATGATTTTTAATACATCTGAGAAATGATTATTACGGATTGATACTTCATTGATATTCATGCATCAAAGTAATGATGAATATCAATGGAGGGCATCAGTTGGGTCAGGAAATTGACGGGGCTGCTGGTATAATTTTTTGCTTCAAGATGTCCATAAATGCTTTCAAAACCATATTGTAATTTTTGCCCTTATGCGTCGTCAGGCAGATTGGGGTACTGTAATACATGACTTCTTGCATAATAGGTTGCATAAAGCCATCTTCGACCCATTTCTTGGCATAGTGATCGGGTAAAAAACCGAGAAATTTCCCTGTCAGGATCAGAAAAGCAATCCCTTCACGGTCACTGGCAGTTGCCGAACAATCCAGAAGTTGATGTAGTTTGGATGCTTCAGCAGTAATCGCATAATTCGGAAGCACGGCTTGCCAGTTGTTGAGATCCTTCGATTTGATCTCATTCAGATGGTTAAATAAAGGATGATTTTTGCCACAATACAGAAATGACTTTTCCTCATATAAATGAAAATAATCCAGTCCAGACAATGGCGTTACCAGAGGAATCACGCCCGCATGTAAACGATTGTCCAGTACCCGACATTCGATATCTGAAAGGGTACTCATACTGATATTAATCACCACTTCAGTATTTTCTTCTGCAAGCTGTGCAAGTGTATTGGTGATATACAGACTGGGCATGGTCACCAGATTATTAATAATCCCGATATTAAACTCACCCTTGAGCTGGTTGTGCATCTGATTGATTTTGGCGCGGAAGTCTTCAATCGAGGCAGTCAGTACTTCTATATACTCTAAAATTTCACGTCCTTCATCGGTGAGGGCAAAGCCAGCACGGCCACGCTGACAAAGCCGAATGCCCAAGCGATTTTCCAGATCACTCATATGCAGACTAATGGCAGAACGACTAATCCCGAGAATACTTTCAGCGGAACTAAAGCTATGACAATCGCAAACCGTTTTAAATATTTTTAGAAGTTTTATATCAAAATCAGTCACTTGATTTAATTTTTTCGGTTTCATTTAGTTTTGCTTTTTTATATCTAAACTCAAGACAATTTGAATTTATCAAAACTATTCGGCTCTGTACACTCCAGATATAACCACAAAACAAGAAGAGTGATTATGTTTGATATCGACACAACAAATGACCGTGATGATGCATTGGAAGCGACACAGCCAAGTGCTCAGATGAACCTGAATTATCAAGCACACTGGATGCCATTTTCTGCCAACCGTAACTTTCATAAAGACCCGCGTATCATTGTTGGGGCAAAAGGTGCGTATTTAGTGGATAGCACAGGCCGCGAAGTATATGACTCCTTATCTGGTTTATGGACCTGTGGTGCAGGTCACACGTTGCCTGAAATCCAGCAAGCGGTCAGTCATCAGCTATCAAAACTGGATTATTCTCCAGGCTTCCAGTTTGGACATCCGTTGTCATTCCAACTGGCTGAGAAAATCATTCAGCACATGCCCGAAAAATTGCAGCATGTGTTCTTTACTGACTCGGGTTCAGAGTCAGCAGATACCGCGATCAAAATGGCACGTGCCTATTGGCGAATTAAGGGTAAACCCAGCAAAACCAAGCTGATTGGTCGTGCACGAGGTTATCATGGCGTCAATGTGGCTGGAACCAGTCTTGGCGGGATTGGTGGTAATCGTAAAATGTTTGGTCAATTGATGGATGTTGATCATTTACCCCATACCTTGCAACCAGATTTAAGTTTTACCAAAGGCTGTGCAGAAACGGGTGGTGTTGAGCTTGCAGATGAGATGCTCAAGTTGATCGAATTGCATGATGCATCCAATATCGCAGCTGTCATTATTGAACCTGTTTCTGGTTCGGCAGGCTGCATTGTGCCACCAACGGGCTATTTAAAACGTCTTCGGGAAATCTGTGATCAGCACGATATCTTACTGATTTTTGATGAGGTGATTACGGGCTTTGGTCGTATGGGGAAATGGACCGCAGCCGAGTATTTTGGGGTAGCACCCGATATTTTGAACTTTGCCAAACAGATTACTAATGGCGCAATTCCGTTGGGTGGGGTTGTGGCAAGTCATGAAATCTATGATGCCTTTATGCAGCAAGACTTACCTGAACATGCCGTTGAATTTACGCATGGCTATACCTACTCAGCACATCCAGTCGCATGTGCAGCAGCTTTAGCCACACTGGATGTGTTGGAAAAACAGAATTTATTGGCTCAATCTGCTGCATTGGCGCCTAGTTTTGAAACGCTTCTACACGAATTAAAAGGCGCACCACACATTCTGGATATTCGTAATTGTGGACTGATTGGCGCTGTACAACTGGCACCACGTGATGGCGATGCAACGATCCGCGGTTTTGAACTTGGAATGAAGCTTTGGAAAGCGGGTTTCTTTGTCCGTTTTGGCGGAGATACCTTACAGTTTGGCCCAATGTTCAATAGCACAGAAGCACAATTATCGAGATTGATGAATGCGGTTGGCGATGCACTTTATCAGGTCAAATAAATTCAATTTTTAACTAAAAACCAAATCAATCGGAAGAAATGATCCCATACAAGGAACAAGAGATGAATAACTTAGAACATTTTTCAAGTGAAACGACGCAGAGCAATGATGGTCAATCCGCACAGGCAACACAAGTGGTTGGACATTTTATCAATGGAAAGGTGGTTTCCAAGTCTGCCAAAAGACAGCCTGTTTATAATCCTGCGACGGGTGAAATCAGCAAAGCAGTTGAAATTGCAGATAGTCAGACGGTGAATGAAGTAGTTCGTGTGGCAGAGCAGGCGTTTCCAGCATGGCGTGATACACCTGTAATCAAACGTGCGCGTGTGATGTTCAAGTTCAAACAGTTACTCGAAGAAAATGCTGACAAAATTTGTGAATTGATTGGGCAAGAGCATGGCAAGATCTCTCATGATGCAAAAGGGGAATTGCAACGTGGGATTGAAAATGTTGAATACGCATGTGGTGCGCCAGAGTTACTCAAAGGTGAATATTCGAAAAATGTCGGCCCAGACATTGACTCGTGGAGTGAATTTCAACCTTTAGGTGTCGTCGCTGGAATTACGCCATTTAACTTCCCTGCAATGGTCGCGTTGTGGATGTTCCCGATGGCCTTGGTGTGTGGTAACTGTTTTGTATTAAAGCCTTCAGAAAAAGCGCCGTCAGTCGTATTATTCTTGGCTGAATTATTAAAACAGGCTGGATTACCCGATGGTGTATTTAACGTAGTGAACGGTGATAAAGAAGCAGTAGATGCTTTATTGCATCATCCAAAAATTCAGGCTATTAGTTTTGTCGGTTCAACGCCAATCGCTGAATATATTTATCGTACCGCAACGTCGACAGGCAAGCGTTGTCAGGCATTAGGCGGTGCAAAAAACCACGCGATTATTATGCCCGATGCAGATATTGATAATGTGGTGACTTCATTATTAGGCGCTGCTTTCGGTTCTTCAGGTGAGCGTTGTATGGCACTTTCGGTTGCTGTCGCAATCGGAGATGAAATTGCAGATATTGTGATCGATAAACTGACTCAAGAAATGCAGAAATTAAAATTTGGGCATTATGCTGATAGCAATAATGATTTTGGGCCCTTAATCACGCAAGTGCATAAAGATAAGGTACAAGCCTATATCCAAAGTGCAGAACAGCAAGGTGCAAAAATTGTGGTAGATGGTCGTGATGCCAAACCCGCAGGTTATGAAAATGGCTTCTTTGTCGGGCCGACCTTGATTGATCAGGTCACACCGAAGATGACCAGCTATCAACAGGAAATCTTTGGGCCTGTCTTGCAAGTGATGCGAGTGGATACCATGCAGGAAGCCATGCAATTGATCAATGAACATGAATATGGCAATGGGACGTGTATTTATACCCGTGATGGCGAAGCAGCACGCTATTTTAGCAGTCATATTCAGGTGGGGATGGTCGGTATTAATGTGCCTTTACCCGTTCCAGTCGCATATCACAGCTTTGGTGGCTGGAAGCGTTCATTATTTGGTGACTTACATGCTTATGGTCCAGACGGTGTCCGTTTCTATACACGCCGTAAAACCATTACCCAGCGCTGGCCATCTGCACAGGTCCGTGAAGCCAAACAATTTGCAATGCCAACTTTAAACTGATTTTTTGCGTTAAAGGGAAAACCGCTGGTTTTCCCTTTTTATTTGAATAGGAATTTAAAACATGTAGTTAACAAACCCAAATTATTTTAAGGAATAAAATATGGATAGTGTTAAAACAAAAAAATTAGGCGAAGGACTTTCAAATCGCCACATTACAATGATTAGTATCGGCGGTGTTATTGGTGCAGGTTTATTTGTTGGTTCATCGGCAGCGATTGCCAAGGCAGGCCCAGCGGTCATTCTTGCTTATCTGACCACCAGTATCATGGTGTTTTTGGTGATGCGGATGCTGGGTGAAATGGCAGTACTCGAACCCGATACGGGCTCATTTTCAACTTATGCGCGTAAAGCAATTGGCCCGTGGGCGGGATTTACCATCGGCTGGTTATATTGGTGGTTCTGGGTATTGGCAATTCCTGTTGAGGCGATTGCTGGCGCTCAAATTCTATATTCATGGTTTCCTTATTTCTCGGTTTCTACTTATGCCTTCTGTTTTATTGTTTTTTTAAGTCTGGCCAACTTTTTCAGTACCAAAAGCTTTGGTGAGTTCGAATTCTGGTTCTCTTTAATCAAAGTAGTTGCCATCATTGCATTTATTATCATTGGCGTATTAGCGATTTCTGGTTTCTGGCCTTTAGCACAAAATGTGAGTGGAGTTGCCAATTTATATAACAATGCGGGTTTTATGCCCCATGGTGTGGGTGGGATTTTAGCGGCGATTCTGATTACCGCATTTTCATTTTTTGGCGTTGAGATTGTTTCAATTGCTGCTGCAGAATCTTCGAATCCACAACAAAAAATCAGACGTGCCACCAATCTGGTGCTGTACCGCATTATTCTTTTCTTCGTGGTATCCATGTTTATTGCGGTTGCGTTGGTCGACTGGCGTTCACCCGATTTGCAAAAATACGGAACCTTCCAATATGTACTCATGAGCCTGAATGTACCAGGGACCAAACTCATTATTGATGCTGTGGTGTTTATCGCTGTTGCAAGCTGTATGAATGCGGCTATTTATACATCATCCCGTATGTTATTCCGTTTAGGCACTCGACATGAAGCACCAAGCAAAGTCACCAAGATTAATTATGCTGGTGTGCCAGCCGTGGCTGTCTTTTCATCAACATTTATTGGATTAATCTGCTGTATCATCAACTATGCATTTCCTGGGAAGGTCTTTGGACTGTTACTCTCAAGCACAGGTTCAATTGCATTACTGGTTTATCTAGTGATTGCATTCTCACAATTGCGTCTCAGAGCAAAACTGGAAAAAGCAGGAACAGAAGTCCCATTTAAAATGTGGCTATTTCCTTGGCTGACGTGGTTTGTGATCATTATTATCCTGAGTGTACTGGCTTATATGTTCTTTTCACCGCAATATAGTTATGAAACAACATTATCTTTAAGTGTCACGGTCGGTGTCGTGATCTGTGGTCTGATTGTGACGCGTAAGCAGAAAAATAACAGGGCAGTTGTAATGCATTTGGATTGACTTAAATAACAGCAAAAAATAAGGTCTCATCGTTATAGATAGAGGCCTTATTTTTTACATATCTCTTGTTTAGTGAGCCAAACGAGAGGAGTAATCGTAAATGATATTTATAGAGATTGAATCCCAGATCTAAAGCTATATTTTTTGAAAAAAACATTTAGTATAAAATAAATTTGCATAAAAAATAGTGGGCCAAGAAATATATGTTGAGTCATAAATAATAATTTATTTTAAATTTGTTGTTTATTTCTGCCGAATTAAGGCTTTATTTTTCACTATATTTTTCATTTTTACTGTAATTAATTTGTAATATTTAATAGCGTTTCTTTTGAAGAGGGTGGAGGTACTTATATTCTTTTTAATAAAATAAACACTGGTTTAGCATAATTTTGACTTTGATTGCTTTTATGTTGAATTGCTATTAAAGTGATTTAATTGTTTTTATAAGCATTATATTGAGTTATTTTTTGTTCTTATTCACATTTAGGTGAATTTATTTAGAACCGAATAAATTGGATTTAAATCCTTATATTTAAGGTCGATTACATAAGATATTTTAGGTTGAGCCTCAATCATTTTTATAATGAGAATAAACGTATCCTGTGGATTGAGTAGGTCGTGATAAGGTTGCGGCTCAATCAAGATCTCATTTTTAAGATGTACAAGATGAACCTGATCTGAAATTTCCTTCATCTGTGTAATTTGATAATTGTGATCTCTATCGTTGATATTTTCTAAGAAAAAATAAATCATATTGATAAATTTATCTTCTTGCTGATCGATATAGCAAAAGTCTTTGGTAAAGAACTTTTCTGCAATAGAATAGTTTTCTATCGTCAAACTGGTGAGATGCCCTATAAGCGCTATTATTGATATTTTTTCTAGGGAAGACATTTTTGAAAATCCATATTTATTATATTTTTCAATTATATTTTTTATTCTTTTAAATGATAGTTTTTTTTGATATTTGTCCCATAGTGTTTTTATTTTTAAATTTTTGTGTTTTTGCTTGATTTTTCAGAAATGAATATACTGGTAATTTTAATTGCTTTCTGTGTTAATTATTAAGTTATGATTTTTATTATACTTTCTTTTATTTTGAGATTGCAAAATGAAGAAATGGGTGTGTAGGAAATGTGGTTTATATAAAAAAATTAATCCAGTTGAGATAACCGCAGGACGAAAAGTATTTTTCATTAAAGTTGATAGCTATATTAATAAGGTGAAAGAGGAGATAGCCAAGGGTGTTATCTTAAGTCGAAGTGGAAGCTCTTTAATTGTATTGTCTGATAACCTTTTGTTTATGGTGAAAGATACGGAAGTCTATCCTGAAGATGCACCGGTCAATTTTGTCTACAATATGTTTGGTGCATGTGAGTGTTAAACCCTGATCTTAACCTTATGATATCCAGGCGTTAACCGACTCAAAGATCATGTATTTATTATGCTTTTTTGGTCATAACGGGTGTATATTGACACCGTTATGGTCATTTTAGCTACTTATGCTCAAACTTATATCACAATGAAAACACCATCAAAATCCAACTGTTTACATTAATCTATTTTCTAGACTTCGTTAAAAAATTAAAAACTTATTCATCCTTCTAAATGAATTTTAATCTCGCTAAAACAACAGGATAATTTTTCTCTCTTCTTTATATTGAATAAACTCATTGGTATTCAGGATTAAAAGCGCTTACATTTTTGAATGACAACGATGTAGTGATCTAAATACTGAACTGCTGGAGAAAAACAATGAATTTAAGCAATAAGACCATTATTATTACAGGTGCTTCAAGTGGGATCGGTGAAGAAGCCGCACTTCAACTCGCTCAAGCAGGTGCGAAAGTTTGTCTTATTGCCCGTCGAGCTGAAGAGTTACAGCGCATTCAGGCGAAGATTCAAGCTCAGGGTGGAGATGTTTCGATCTATCCAGCAGATATTACCGATCAGGAACAACTGGAGGCTTGCGTAACCCAGATATTGTCAGCGCATGACAAGGTCGATGTATTGGTAAATAACGCTGCACGTTCAATTAGACGTCCTATTCTTGAGTCACTTGATCGTTTACATGATTATGAACGCACCATGCAGATTAATTATTTTGCTGCTGTGAATATGACACTGCATTTATTACCTCATTTTATGAAAAATGGTGCAGGGCATATTGTGAATATTTCGACCATGTCGACGCAAGTTCCGATTCCTTTGTTCTCGGCCTATCTCGCCAGTAAATCTGCGCTTGAATCTTTTTCCCGTTCTTTGTCGATGGAATTAAAGGACAAAGGCATTGATGTCAGTATCGTGTATTTCCCAATGGTCAGAACGCCAATGTCGTCGAAAACAGCCATTTATAAACATATGAAAATGCTGGATACGCCGGCCGCAGCGGGATGGATTGTAAAAGCCATAAAAGGGAAATCTTATAGGGTCAGCAGTAAAGCGGGGCTGGTTGCCAATGCATTATTAAATACGACACCGACATGGATGATGAATCTGTCCCGACCAATGTTTCAGTTAATGGATAAGCGCTTAAAAAGTAAATTAAAAACGGAGGTTTAAGCACAAAAGTTAGGTTATCGATTTTTTGATAAAAGAAAAGCAGCGAAAATTGCTGCTTTTGATTATTAATAAATAAATTTAGAAATTTTTTCTGCAGTTTGAATGACCGCCTCGGCAACATCATTTCTAAAATAGTGTTCATCATAACTACCGAGTGGGCAACTCACGGATAAAACGGCAGCCATTTTATGGGTAGATTGTTTATAAATCGGAGCAGCACAGGCAGCCATGTCGTGATTGTAATGGCCCCAACTCACCATAGAGCGTTGGGTTTTAACGAAACTCAGGCGTTGTAATAGTGCTTTAAGATTGGTCGGGGTTAGCTCTGAAAAAGTGTCCCATTGATTAAAACCTTTATAGCGCTCTTTAATTTCTGTTTCGGTCAGATCCGCTAACAGCATTTGTCCAATCACGGTTGCATGGGCAGGCCAGCGTGTGCCTAGGCCAATATTACTGGTAAATGTGCCATTGGATTGAATATTGTTAATAAAGACAATATGCGTGCCTTCTAATATAGAAAGATGCACGGCAAGTTGAGTCTGATCGCGTAACTCTTTCATTAGCGGTGTTGCCAAGTCCAATAATGACTGTTTGGCTAAGCTATTAAAACCAAGCTCCATGACCTTCGAATCCAAAGCATACGTTTTCTGTGAAGCTTTGCGTAGAAAGCCACAAGACTCCAGCGTATAGATCAGACGGAAAGCACTGGAACGGTTTACATCTAGAACTTCGGCAATTTCAGTAATAGTCATTTCTTGGGTTTGCTGGTTAAACGCTTGCAAGATTGCCAAACCACGTACTAAGCCAGGGACTAAATAGCGTTCCTCATTTTTTATCGCATCAGATTCTTGGGAGTCTGTTTCAATTGTTGAATTCATGTGTTCAATTTTCCTATCAAAAAATCGCAAATCAGTACATTTCGTTTTCTTAGGATTCTATTGTAACTGCAAATAGATTGTTTAAAAATTTTTTTATAAATAAAACAAAATTTTTTTAGTAAAACGTAAAAGAATGT
>NZ_LZPJ01000025.1:0-13494 GCF_001729365.1 Acinetobacter sp. YK3 | reverse complement strand
CAGCTGAGCTATGAGCGCCTTAAGTAAAGTGGCGGTGAGAGAGGGATTCGAACCCTCGATACAGTTACCCGTATGCATCCTTAGCAGGGATGTGGTTTCAGCCACTCACCCATCTCACCGTAACACGAGCGCAATAATACAAACTAAAACCACATTACACAAGGGATGTTCCTATTTTTTTCCACTATTTCAGTTCAATCAAATACTTTTTAATCAATTTACGCGTTTTTTCAGCATTTTTTAGTTCTACGCTTGTTAATATAGTGTTCTCTCCTTTATTCAGATCGGAGCGATAAACAGAATCTTGCAATCTTTGACGTGCAGTTAGAGTTTGAATGACTTATGCTAAACCGATCTGCCAGATGTGAAATGAAACGATATGACTAAAAATTGGGCTGATCCCGAAGCAAAAGCAGAAGCGCAACGTTACGATAAT
This sequence comes from Acinetobacter sp. YK3, assembly GCF_001729365.1. Taxonomy (NCBI): domain Bacteria; kingdom Pseudomonadati; phylum Pseudomonadota; class Gammaproteobacteria; order Moraxellales; family Moraxellaceae; genus Acinetobacter; species Acinetobacter sp. YK3. Next base: position 13,058 of record NZ_LZPJ01000025.1, on the reverse strand, counting down.
CCTATTCCTAGCCGAACTCTTATTTTAACTACATTAGAACAATTAAAAACTGCACAGTCTCATGCAGAGCTGGTTGACCACTTTAATATTCCAGATCAAAAAAGTATTGATGCATTAAACCATCGTTTAAGTGCAATGGTGCGTGATGGGCAATTAATGAAGGATGGTTTCAAATACCAGCCTGCAACAGATTTACCGAGCCATGAAGCAACGGTCTATATCAATAGTAAAGGACTGGGCACCGCCAATATTGCTGGTCAGGATGATGTTCTTCTGCCTGAACGAGAGTTACGTCTGGTCTTTAATGGTGATCGCGTTAAAGTACGCCAAACGTCTGTTGACCGTAAAGGCAAAGCTTGGGGCTTTATTACCGAAGTGGTACAACGCCGCGTTAAGCAGATTATTGGTAAAGTCTCTGAGCATGACGGTGAATACTTCATTCAACCCAGCAATCCAAACCAGCATCAACCGATTACTCTAGAAAAAGAATTAATTCAACATGCCAACGCCAAAGTTGGTGATATGTTGCGTGTTGCCATTGATGACTATCCGACCCGTGAAGAACTGGCAACAGGTCATGTGGTGCAATCCATGGCAGACAAAGCAGATACGGAAATCATCATTCCGCAAACCATTTTAGAATTTGGTTTGCCTTATGAATTTCCAGATGCTGTGATTAAAGAAGCAGAAAGCTTTAAAGAGCCTTCTGAGCAGGATCGTCAAGGTCGTGTTGATTTACGTGATCTGCCATTGGTTACGATTGATGGTGAAGATGCACGTGACTTTGATGATGCTGTCTTTGCTGAAAAACGCCCAGGCGGTGGTTATCGCGTTGTCGTTGCCATTGCTGATGTCAGCCATTATGTTCGTTTAGATTCGCCGTTAAATGAAGAAGCGGAAGATCGTGGGACATCGGTATATTTCCCGCACTTCGTATTGCCAATGCTGCCAGAAGCATTATCCAATGGCTTATGTTCTTTAAATCCACATGTTGACCGCCTATGTATGGTCTGTGATTTAAAACTTTCTCGTGCAGGCAAAGTTACAGGTTATGAATTCTACCCTGCGGTGATGCATTCTAAAGCGCGTTTGACCTACACCCAAGTCGGTCAATATTTTGAAGGCACAACGGATGCTATCCCTGAAGATAAGACCATTCATAAATCGCTGAACACCTTATTCCAGCTTTATCAAACCTTAAAAGGCCTTCGTGCTGAACGTCATGCAATGGAATTTGAAACCATTGAAACCTACATGACCTTTGATGAGTTAGGTGGAATCAAGGAAATCTTGCCACGTACACGTAATGACGCGCACAAGCTGATTGAAGAATGTATGTTACTGGCAAACGTTGCAGCCGCTGAATATGCTCTAGAGCATGATATTCCTATGCTTTATCGTGTGCATGAAGCACCTGAATTCTCACGTATTCAAAAAGTCCGTGACTTTGTGAAGTTACTCGGCTTACCTTTCCCTGAGCAGCCAACCCAAGCCGATTACCAAGCCGTGATTGAAGCGACCAAAGATCGTTTAGATGCACCAAGTATTCATGCAGTGTTATTACGCTCAATGATGCAAGCATATTATGGCGCGAAGAATGCGGGACATTACGGTCTTGCTTATGAAGCGTATACACACTTTACTTCGCCAATTCGTCGTTATCCTGATTTATTGTTACATCGTGCGATTAAGGCTTATCTTGATAAGAAACCTTACCCGCTTTCAGGTGCAGCATTAGATGATGCGGGTGAGCATTTCTCACAAACTGAACGTCGCGCTGATGAAGCTTCACGTAGTGTCACAACATGGTTGAAATGCCATTATATGCAACAGCATTTAGGCGATGAGTTTGTTGGTATCATTAGTGCCGTGACTGAGTTCGGCCTATTCGTCACCCTCAAAGATCTTTATGTTGATGGCATGATCCATGTCAGCCAATTGGGTGAAGACTTCTTCCTGTATGATCAAGCCAGCCAAAGCTTAATCGGTCAGAATCGTGGTCAATCATTTAGCCTCGGTGATGAAGTCAAGATTCAAGTGGCTGGTGTAAATCTGGAAGAACGTAAAATTGACTTCCAGTTGGTTCAGCAATTAACGCATTTAGGTCGTGTAATTCGGCAGAAAGCACCTCGTACAGCGAATCCTTCTAGCTCAAATCGTGCTTCAACAACTGAAGAAGTATTTGGGAAACCCGCATCTACGAAATCTAAAGTGAGTGAAGATGGCGAAAAGCCTGTGCGTAAGAAAAAAGATAAGAACAAACCAAGTTCTTATAGCAAAAAGCCAGCTAAAAAAGCTGCTGCTAAGCCTGAAACGAAAGAAAAGGCTAAAAAGAAAGTGAAAAAGAAAAAGTCGAATGCGAAAGCAAAGGCTGAGTAATGGATAAAAGATAAGGGAGCTTCGGCTCTCTTATTAACTCCTATAATTATAAGAGAATTAATTCCAATGAATTTATTATTAGATTTAAATGCTATTTTAACTATTACTATTTCACTTTTAGCTCTTTTGGTTACTTATGCGGTATTTAAATCGAACCAAAAACCTCAAATCATAGTTTTTGCAACACCTCATTATGGAAAAGCATCTTTTATCCAACTCAATGTAAAGAATATTGGTAATGGTATCGCTGAGAATGTAATATTTTCTAGTAATCAACCAATCCCTCGCCGAGCTTTTGGGATCTCTAAATTACAAGATAAAAAAGAAATATTCGAAAATGGGATTTTTAAACATGGCGTAAGAGTTTTTCTTCCAAATTATAGTTATATTTATGATTGGGGGCAGTTTGGAGGGCTCAAAGAAGCTTTAAATGGTGAAATTATCATTTTCGAAGTTTCTTATCTATACAAACATCCTCTAAATTTATGGAAATCAAAACATACAGATATCTCAATTATAGATATTAGAGAGCTTGAAGCATTACCTTCAACCACAGGCGACACCAATGACCGGCTGAATGAAATTAATAAAACTTTAGAGAAAATTAATTTAAGTATAAAAGATCAAGCACAATGACACTTGATTTCTCCCTTGCTAAGCCCTACATCTATAACTATGTTTAAAGATGATATGGCAAAAATACAATGACACTACAGCAAGCGACACTTCCCGTTCCTCAGTTTGATCGCATTCAACTTGCCGAATTAAAACAACAGATCGAACAGACGATTCAAAATGGTCAGAACTTCTTAAATCAACTCAATGAAGTTCCTCAAGGCACAGAAGCCCAACTTGCAACATTGACCGAAGTCGATCAACTTGAAAATAACATGAGTGAGTCATGGGGCATTTTGTCGCATCTGAATGCAGTCATGAACAATGCCGAAACCCGTGAGGTTTACCAAGCGCTTTTACCAAGTTTGAGCGAATATTATACCCAATTGGGCCAACATACAGCGTTGTATCAAACTTATCAGCAAATTCACGATAGCGCTACATTTCAGGCACTTAGCGAAGCGCAACAAAGCGCCATTAAACTGGCTTTACGTGACTTTAAACTGTCTGGTGTTGCACTCGAAGGTGAAGCGAAAAAACGTTATGCAGAAATCTCAGCGCGTTTGTCCCAGTTGTCTTCAGACTTCTCGAATCATGTGCTCGATGCAACCCAAGCCTATTTCAAGCCATTAACAGAAGATCAGCTCAAAGGCTTACCACAAAGCAGTATCGAACTGTTAAAGCAGTACGGACAACAACGCGAGCTAGAGCAAGCCGTTGCCACGCTCGACTTCCCTGCCTATTTTACGATTATGACCTATGCCGATGATCGCGAATTAAGAGAAGAACTCTACAAGGCTTATGTCACCCGTGCATCTGAGCAGTCCGACAAGACTGAGTTTGATAACACACCTGTGATGGAAGAAATCCTGAGCTTACGTCAGGAAATGGCGCAACTGCTAGGTTTCAATAATTTCGCTGAATATTCACTTGCCAGTAAAATGGCACCAGATGTCGAAACGGTCGATAAATTTCTGGTCGATCTGGCAGAACATGCGCGCACCCCAGCACTGGCTGAAATTGCAGAACTCAAGACCATTGCACAGCAAGATGGCATTGAAGAACTTAAACCGTGGGATGCAACCTATTACTCTGAAAAGTTAAAACAACAACAGTTCAACCTTTCTCAAGAAGCGCTTAAACCATATTTCCCAGCACCTAAAGTGGTACACGGTTTATTCCAGATCGTGCAACGCCTTTACGGTATCCAGATCGTCGAGCGTCAGGCACCCGTTTGGCAAAATGATGTGCGCTATTTTGAAATTGAAGATCAAGGCCAAGTGGTGGGTGGTTTCTACTTCGATTTATATGCCCGTAATGGCAAACGCGGTGGTGCCTGGATGAGCGGGTTCCGTTCCCGTGTGCAAACGGCAAATGGCCTGCAAAAGCCAATTTGCTACATGGTCTGTAACTTTACTCCACCGATTGGCGATCAACCTGCCCTGCTGACCCACGACGAAGTGATTACCTTATTCCACGAGTTTGGTCATGGCTTACATCACATGCTCACCGAAGTAGATAACATCTCGGTTGCAGGTACACACGGCGTGGCGTGGGATGCAGTTGAATTACCAAGTCAGTTCATGGAGTTCTGGGCATGGGATAATGAAAGTCTGGATGTCCTGAGTGAACATACCGAAACCAAACAAACCCTGCCACAAGAACTGCTATCCGCGTTATTGAATGCACGTTTCTTCCAATCTGGTATGCAAACCCTGCGTCAGATTGAATTTGCATTGTTTGACCTGACGATCCATCGTCAAGCACCAGCATTAAACAGCCAGCAGATTCAGGAAACGCTGGACGAAATTCGCAATAAGTTTGCCGTTGCCCCGACTGTTCCATACAACCGTTTTCAGCACAGTTTCAGTCATATTTTCGCGGGTGGCTACGCTGCGGGCTACTACTCATATAAATGGGCCGAAGTTTTAGCAAGTGATGCCTTTGACCGTTTCGAAAGCGAAGGTATTTTTAATACCGAGACTGGAAAAGAGTTTAGAAAGTTTATTCTAGCAGTTGGCGGAAAAGATACAGCACTTGATGCGTTTCGCAATTTCCGAAAAAGAGAGCCTAAAATAGATGCGTTATTACGTCATCAAGGTTGGACGAACACAGATAAAACCGCTTAAACTATGTCATTATTATTCACAGGGTGTAATTAACTGACATGAAAAGACAATTCATCGCGGGTGCAAAATGTCCCAAATGTGGAGCGTTAGATCGTGTGGTTAAGATCATCACTGTGGATGACGAGTGGATTGAATGTATCGACTGTGCTTATAGCGAGAAGCGCCCAACCCACGTGGAAGAGCAACAACCCGCTGAGCCAGATGAAATTGGGGTGATACAGTTCAAACCTCGTCATTTTGACTAGAAAGGTTAAAAATGATGTCCACATATCCAACTGAAAATTCCAGATTATTATGGATGATAATCGGTGGAATAAGTGTTGTTGTGGTTCTGTTCCTTGCTGTCCAGTGGTTTTTAGCACAAAAAGATCAGCAATCGACAACAACGCCAACACAACCTGTTGCAGCTCAAACCACTGTTACAAGCTCTCAACCAGACACGACAGTCAGCAATGAAACAGTGACTGCGGAAAATGAGCCTGTTGAACCAATTAAACTGGTTGAAGAATCGATTATTAAAGCGCCTCTTCCGACCAATGACAGTCTAGCCAAAGAAGAAATTGCAAAACTGGATGATATTCACCTGCAACTTCAAGACCAGCAACATGAGCTTAAGCAGCAACATGAAGATGTTGATCAAATGCTTAAACTAAAGGAAGAGCAGATCAAGTTATTAGAGGCGCAACTCGCTACCCAGAATCACTCTTAAAACAAAAAAAGCTTTAACCTTCGTTAAAGCTTTTTTATTGCCGAACGTTTTAATCTAAAATTTGTTCAGAACGAGATTTCAACTGAAGCGGTTTTTGAATCGTTTGTGCAATCAAGATTCCCACTAAAGTCAAACCACCACCAATATAATGGAACATTTGCAAATGTTCTCCGAGTAGGGCCACTGCAATCAATGCGGTAAATAAAGGCAATAAGTTCATAAAAATACTGTTGCGATTCGGCCCTAAATGCCTGACCCCTTCAATCCATAAATAAGACAACAATACCGATGAGAAAATGCTGGCATAAACAATCAACGGAATAGTTTGCTGATTCAGTTGTATATCTTGGGCAGGTAAAAACACAAAGAATGGCAATACATATAAAATCGCAAAACTAGACTGTACGAAATTAGATTGCCAAGCAGGAATCGGCATTTTCCAGCGTTTTAACAACACGCCATATAAAGCATAGCCTGCTGCTGCAATCAGCATTAAGCCATCGCCGAGATGTACGCCCTGCCCCCATATATTGCGAATACTACCGTGACCCAATAAATATAAAATGCCATAAAAAGAAAGTGCGCCACCAAATAACATGCCATAGCTGATTCTGTCTTTGAGCATCACGCTACTCAAGATCATGGTGAGTAATGGAATCAAGGCGGTGACAATCGCCATATTGGTTGCGGTGGTCGTCGACGCTGCCTGATACGACAAGAATTGGAACAGTGACACTGACAAGAAACCGCCCAATGCCAATTGCTTCCAGTATTGCCTGATGGTGTGTCGGTTTTTCCAGACAGGAATCAGAACAAACGTACTCATCACGGCGAGCGCCAGTACCAGCCGATAAAAAGTAATCGCCACAGGAGAAATGGCATGACTCGCCATTTTGGAAACGACAACATTGCCAGCCCAAAATAAAATGGCGAACAATGGATAAAAATAAGCTTTCTGAAACATAATCTAAACCTGTACATTGCCGTACAGAGCATGCTAAAAAATAATCAACTTATAGTTTCTCGATAAAAAGACGACAACTATCGTAAAAAGGACAATTTATTTCAGGTTTAGCTCAGCATGGGGAAAAACTTTAAACATGGCTTCTTGGATTATCCAGTCTATGCCTTCTCAGAAAACTATCCACATGGCCATATAGAAGACTGGCATAGTCATGACCGTATCCAGCTGATTCATACCCTGACAGGCGTGATCCGTATCCAGACCCATGAAGGAATCTGGATTATTCCACCTGGACGTGGTGTATGGATTCCCGCACACAAACCCCACGCACTGTTGAGTAGTGGTGATGTCAAAGCACGAGGCGTCTTTATTGAAGATATCTTGCAGCACGATATACAAAATGAATGCCGTGTAGTTGCGATTCCTGCCCTATTAAGGGAGTTAATGAGCAGCGCGATGGACATTCAAAACGAGATTCAACCTGAGAGCCGCAATGAAAGATTATTGCAACTCATTCTGGATGAAGTCCGTTTGTTACCTGCACTGGCTTTTAATTTACCTGATCCACAAAGCCCGAAACTTCAGCAGCTCTGTCAGAGAATTAAAGAAAATCTGGCTTTGGAATGGAGTCTGGAAGAGAGCGCACAACAATTACATATCAGCAGTAAAACACTGGCACGTCATTTTCAAAAAGAAACGGGCTTACATTTTTCTCACTGGGTTAGACAGGCAAAACTGATGCAAGCCATGATTGATCTCGCCATGAATAAGCCCGTACTCAATGTTGCCTTAGATTTGGGATATGAAAGTCCCAGTGCTTTTAGTGCGATGTTTAAACGCGAAACCAGCATGACACCCAGTGATTATCTAAAACAATTTTCCAGCCCTACACGTTGAATGTCGGCATTAGTTCAAGTCTATTGGCCTCTATGGCATTTGTCACTGTTCGCGCCCTCACTCAAACCGAACCACCTGAACGCATCGTGTTTATTTTTTGCCTGATTGGTTCTTTGCTATCGGTGATTCCGATATTCTGGGTTTGGCGACCTTATCACTTGTATGAATTATTTTTCCTGATCTCGGCAGGTGTATTGGCTAATGTCAGCCAGATTTTTATGTCTCATGCCTATCGTCTAGCACCAGCTGGACAGATTGCACCTGTCAATTATATTGCGATTATCTTCGCGGGCATTTGGGGATTTTTGCTCTGGAATGAAGTGCCTGATTTATACAGTGCGATTGGCTTCGGTATCATTTTATTGGCAATTCTATTATGCAGTCCGCTGATCCAAAGCAAAAAGCGAACTTCATAAATAAAGACATTAAAAAAGCACCCGTAGGTGCTTTTTAATTTCAACTGTTAGTGCTTATACCAGCCAAACATCTGGAAGATATAAGGTGCATAGGTCACCAACACTAACGATGAGAACAATACAATAATCGGCAATAACCAACGTTCATAACGGAAGTAGAAACTGGTGTATTTCTCTTTCGCTTCCCTGTCGGCGGCCGAGACTTCCTCATCCCCGACCGAGAGCCTCGTCAGCAAGTGGTTCAAGGCAACAGGTGGTGTCACATAACCAAACTCAAAGGCAACCAGTACAATCATCCAGAAATGAATCGGATGGATACCATTCTCATAGGCCACAGGGGCAACCGTTGCAGCAACCAAAATCACCGCACCGAATGGATCGGTTGTCATACCAATAATGGCAAGTAGCAATGCAATAAAGGCAAGTGAAATATAGATATTACCGAGATGCGTTGGTAATAATTCCACAACTTCAGCACGTTCAATTAAGCCACCAACGCTTGCAGACAATGCCATAAGCAGAATCAACGCACCAATATGCCCAACTGTTTCTGAGGTTGCGAAACGTAATGCTCCACCAAAACCTAAGTGCTTACCGCCATGTGGATCATGTGATTTCAGGAACTCAGATTTTTTCTCATGTTCACGAACCAAAGCTTCATGCTTAGGATCAACCACAGGTGCTGGCGCCACTTTTGATGCAAATAACTTGTCAAACAAGATCATTGCAATCAATACCAACGGTAAAATCATTGGTGCAGTGAATTCATTGATTGATGTATCTAAAGCCAGCTTATAGAACATCACGACGGCGAAACCGATAATCACATAAGGAATTACAGGGACACATGCACGTAACATGCCCGGTACTGCAACTTTAGGTGAGTTCACACGGAATTTTTCTTCGGCAAGAATCAAAGAAACACCAAGGAAAATAAACGCTGTTAGCCAGAAGACATAGATACCATGATCAAATAATTCGGTAGATGTCACATGACGACTGTCTAACATTGAGATCAGGATCACAAGTAGACATGGACGAATCACCACACCTAAAGAACCTGACATAGCCGATACAGCCAATGCATATTGACGACGAGCGCCCGAATTCCAGACTTCCTTATAGATGATTGCACCCGCTGCAATAACGAAAATCCCTGAAGCACCTGTATAGGCTGTTGGAATCGCTGCCGCAATCAAGATTAACCAAGTTAACGTTTCAGGTGCCAAGTTCCATGGACGCAGGATATTTAAGAATAAATCCATCACACGGGTTTGGGTCAGCAACATACCTGCCCAGATGAACAATGCAAGATTTAAGAAAATACCCGAGAACTCAACCAGAATACCCAAGTAGATCCCTTGCCCCATTGGATAGTCCATGAAGAAGGTAAATACAATACCGGTCACCAAAGACATGAAGGCATACAACGGCACACTGAGTAAAGCTAAACCAAAGTTACCCTTCGGCTGAGCCGTTTTCGGTATAAAGATAAACTGGAAGATACTAATAATGGTCAGTGATACGAATAACGCAATCCATAACCAGTACAAAACTGTGGTTTTACCTGCAACTTCAACGCCTGAATTCAAGACTGAATGATATTGGCTTAAGACCGAATAACTCAGTAATGCATTCCCCGCCACCATCAACGCTGAATAAACACGGAAGTCGATTCTAGTTTTCGGTGCACGTAAACCAATGTGGTGGTAACGCAAAGACGCTGTAATTGAAGCAAATAAAACCATAACCAGTAGAATTACAGTCTGGTTTTCAGAACCTAATTTGAAAATTCCGAAGAATGTTGTCTCAACTTTACGATAAGTACGAATACTTGGATGTGCTTCCAAATGCTTCATCGCTTTATCATAGAATTGATATTTTTCTTCACACTGCTGCTGTGCTGCCAATAATGAGGTACGCACATCAGACTCAGAAGCAGCCCCGAACATACTTGCAAATTCATCCGCAGCATTCGCCTTCATCTGCTCTTGAACTTGTGCATCAATGTTAGGATGTCGATCGCAAGATGGTTTTTCAGGCTCCGCCCTCAAAAACGAATATTGCATTCCTGTGGTTTGATCACCGTAAAGCCGCTCCCCCATACGGAGCATTTGACCGTGAATCATCTCGCCAGTACCAATAAGCAAGGTCATTAGCAACAAAGCAAGAATGATGAATGTTGATATCCAATCATTCCAGATATAGCCTAATCGGGCTAATCCAGACTTTTTCTCTTGATCATTTTGCATGTCTATTCCAGTTTATTCTTATCAACATCCATCCAAAGATGTTGAATCATGCGCTGTCCATGGTTGATAGATAAATGAATTTACCCTCTTATTAACCAATCCCTTTAAACCGCTTAAATTTGAATCAATCTTTTTCAAAAAAGAATGACTACAATCACTTTTTTGTTGGTTGTTTTTATCAATTTATGTGTTCTCTATTTTTTTCCTTCTTACAAATAAATAACTTAACCCACAAAGGAGGCCACCGATAGCACCAATTAAATGTGCTTCAGTCAGGACTGGGCTGCCAATCAACTGAGCTGTTCCAGTTTGTCCAAAGGTATTTTCCCAAATCAGTTTTGCTGCAATCAGAGCTAAAACCAGTATTGCAAACTTACGTTCTTTCTTATATTGCAGATAAACCAGCCCTACGGCGGTGTACAGACCATGTAGCACACCAGACAGCCCAGCATAAGCATCAATATAAGGTAAGTAGAAATAGAAAACTAAACTAATGAATGGCGGCAAAATCAGCAGTAACGCCCATAAATGCCAATTGCGGACATGCGGAAAAATGAAAGGTAAACACGCAAATGCCAGCATATTTAAAAGAAAATGAATCCAGCCGACATGTACCCAGTGTGCGGTCCATAAACGCCAGAACTCACTGAGTAAACTCGGTCGCCAGTAAATGAAATGATCAGCAAAAACTTGCAGACATGCCGATATCGAAACACATATCGCGATCAAAATGACTTTTTCTATCCATATTTGATCTTTCATTTATCGACCACCTCTTGAAAAAACAGACCTTTTACAAAGTGTAGATGTTTGCAATGTAAAAGGCCGTTTAATTCAGGTTACTCTGCTGGTGTTTCTTGCGCTGGAGCAGCCTCATCCTGTGCAGGTGCAGAGGCACCCTCGCCACCATCAAAGAGTGAATCCAGTTCAGCCGAGCTTTCTTGTTTATCATCCCAGAATGTGGTCAAGCCTTCATCGCTTGCTCTCACACCTGTATTTTCAGTCCAATAACGATCTGCGATGCCACGAACCATCAAACCTGCCATTTTATCAATAAGTCTGAACTGAGGATTTGCAGGTTTGTCATCACCTGTTGCTGCTGCATAAGAACGAAGCGCATCACGTAATTTTGCATCATCACCACTGGCCTGTGCTGCCACGGCATATAAAGCATGCGATAAGCGAACACCTTTCTTCTCACCGATCGCCATCGATTGCTTCATTGTGGCATAAGGTTCAGGTTTACCATCGCCTGCACCTGGCAATAAAGTCCAGATCACAGCGCGAGTCGCCATTGGCGCACCCCAGAATTTTTCATTGTCCAGACAGGTCATGCCACGTTCAACAATCCCTGCGATATCCTTAGGAACATTGATCGCACCGCCAGAGTTAATGTCATTGGTCATGGCTTGTAAACCACTTACCATACCTAACAAATAAACAGTCTGATCCAGATCATTACGCATGGTTGGGCATGAATCACCTAATTTATATTTGTATTTTGATTCCCAACGATTTGCAAAAAGTTGATAGCCTGCATATTGACGTTCAGCCGCAATCCCAGCCCAACGTTTCTGTTCAATACGAGCATCTTGTGCTTCCGATACCTGACCTGCTTTAGAAGCACGCAAATAGCGTAACTCTGCTTCCAATGCCTGATTTTCAGCACAAATTCCTGCTGCGGTATAAAGCAGAACTGCCATGCGGGTTGGGTCTGCACCCATATCTTTGGTCGACATCACTGCCGGTGTTAATGCATTTCCTGAGTTACACACCATTTCAGCATCATCCATTGCCAAAATCGGTGGAACAATATGTTTTTCACCAAAACCTAAGGCGACATTCGCTCCAGTTTTAACGACGTATGAACATCCAGATAACATTGATGTTGTCAGCAAAGCAACCGCTACGCCCTGTCCCATTTTATGGAGTTTAGACATACTTCCTGTCCCTCTAATAATTTGTTTTTTCCTTTTAGCTGTACATTATCAGATGCAATACTTGAATTAAAGAGTAATTGCTCTAATTTCACGGGGACATTTTGACATACTTCACAAATGAATGAATTGACAGATTTGCGGGAATACAGAAATTTCAGGCAAAAAAAAGTAGCATTGCGACGGTTCAGCACATGCTACTTATTAACTGGTAAAATCGTGAAACTCTTTATATTTTAGTTTTGTTGAAAATAATCCTTGAGTAATGTTCCAGCTCTTCCTACTACAATCGCCATAACGATCGCAATTACCAGAAACATCCACATTGAAATCTCCATAGAGACCCCCTACACTTTTGTATCTACTTTTGATAGATACTAGATTGGCGTTCACCATCGATATTCACGGGAGAGTGATATATTGATGATACTTTCAATCTCTTTCTCTTGGTCACAGCAACAGGTTGATGTGATTCAAGATATTCCCTGAGTAAAGTTCCTGCTCTTCCTACTACAATCGCAAAAACAATTGCGATCACCAGAAACGACCATGTTGGAATTTCCATTTTGGACCTCCACCACACTTTACGTTGGTGTTTGTACTTTAACGAAAATAAATCGGCCTTGACTGCCAGATTGTCTGACAATCATAATTTTCACTATTTTTTAGAGTATTTAATCTAACAATTTGACTAAAAAAGCCACTTAAAATAACTATACTATTGAAATTTATAAAATAATTAATTATATACAGATGTAGT
>NZ_LZPJ01000024.1:0-17633 GCF_001729365.1 Acinetobacter sp. YK3 | reverse complement strand
TCTTCATTTCTCATCTGTGGATGTTGTAAGCTCATATTTACGGCATTTTTTTATGTTGGGATGAGATCCAAAGCTTAATGATTGTTTTATAAATTATATGAGTCAGTAATATGTTTTTTGAAGTAGATAGATATTTAAATACAAAGTAAATATATTGAGTCGGAATAAATTAGAATAAATACTCTTTAAAGCTAGTTTTTGATTTTGTATTTTGTGAATTTATTATATTTAATTAAATAAAGCGTGATTGGATTCACGCTTTATTTTGTATTTAAATGAGTTTCTTTTTAATAGTAACTTGCAATCACAACAGCACTATTCTGCTCAGGTAACTGTTCAATACTAATGCTTGTCAGATCATTCTCTTGCATTTGATTAGTTAAATCGTTCAGAGAGCTGGTTTGTACTTCAGCATTATTGCGTAAGGTATTCAATGGCTGACAGTCAATGTTGTAGTGTTGCTGAAAGCAAGTATCTTCTACGATTTTACCACTAATCTGGATTGTACCTGTGGCATAACTAACCGAGGCAAATGCCATTAATGATAAAACTAGGGCAGATTTATAAATGTTTTTATACATATTTAATACCTTTTATAAATGTATTAAGTATAAATTAACATAAAAAATATTGCAGAATCAATCGTAAAAGAAAATATATATAAAATTTTTATTTAAAACGTGATCTATTTAAAAGATATTATATAAAATGATAATTAATATAAATTTATTATTTTGTGCTATGCATCACTTATTATTTATTTAGTGTGATTTGTTTTTAAAATGAAAAATCCCTAAATCCTATATAAAAGATTTAGGGGGGAGGTGTGAAAGCGATTTTTTAAAGCTTAATCGTACTGAATTGTTACTGTTGCCATCGCACGAACAGTACCCGCAGTTACATTGGTGGCAGTTTGATAATAACGGGCAGTCAGCGGTATATTGAATTGTATGGTTTGATTGGAGTTAACCGAACCTACGTTTAATCTATCACCTTTTCCTATAATCTTTTTATCCGATAAAGGAGATTCATTCTTATATGAGGAAAGTAATTGTACTCCCACGCCACGTGCTTTAGTCGAGTTGGGTGCTGTATTCGCCATCACTTGATTGTTATTGCCATCTTGTTGATAGTCAAAACTCAAACTAATCTGATTTTTTTCTTCGTAGCCCGTTGGATTTTGTCCACCATTACATAAAATATTTAGATCAAAAGATTGTTCACCTTGAGTAGAGCCAACACCCGTAAAGCTGGCTTTAGTGACGGTTGGTAGCTGAACAACCTTATTAATATCTCCTTGAAGCTCGCAAGAGGAAGATGCGATAGTAATTGCATTGCCTAAAACTGTACTTGTAAGGAAAGGACGATTAGCATAACCCTGAACGTAATAACTACTATATTGGCCTGGCACTAAAGCACCCGAACCTGTTTGCGCAGCTATTTTAACAATTTCAACCACAAAATAGCCTGGAGCTAAATTGTATCTTGTTCCATATCTCAGTCCACCACGTGTATAAGGATAGTAACCAGAGAAATTACTTGCGTTTTCAGCTTCGCGGTACAAACGAATACCGATACCTGGAATATTGGTAGTATAGATGCTATTGCCTAATGGGCTTAGTGGGTAAGCTTGGTTAAGTTCTGCAATAAGTCGATCACTAGAGTCACAGCGATCTGCACGAGTACCTTTGTCTGTAATGGCAAAAGTTGCTTTACGTAAAATTTTACCTACTTCATCACTAGGACGAACTACAACTCGTCCAACTGACATTTGGACATCATTTGGACTGTAGTTGTATAAGCGACACGCCGCATTCGCCTCACCATATACACCAAGACTCGCTGTAAACAGAGCGCTGCTTAAAAGTAATTTTTTCATTTACATACGGCCTCGGTCATGATCATGCTTTGCTGATCGTTAGAAAGTTGTGCGGTGACATCATAGTTGAAGTGGCATTGCTCATTGGCTTCATTGCCCCATTTCACATACAAATTACCTTGTGGTTCCTGAGTACGTAAATAGACCATGCTGCCTTGTGCCACGATTCCAATCGCTTCATCTTGAGCATTGAATACTTGTGCTGCAAATGGCAGGTTTTCACCTGTTTCAGTTTTGGTGTCGATATAAATGGCATAACCTTTTTTAGTAGAGAAATCTACTTTGGCAATTGCACCTGCATAAGGCGCAATACGCTGACTGGTTTCCTCAAGCTCCACATTAGTCGACATATTTTGCGGATCTAAGGTAATGTCATTTAGGCGATAAGGTGTCACATACGGAATAACTGCATAACCAGACTGATTAATACTCAGACCCGCTGTATTATTTACTTTAGCGCCTGCTGCATCTGGTGCATAAACCAATACCATAGTTTGGCCTTGTTCTGGGCCGAACAGCACACCTTGATCATGCGCTACGATATTACCGCTGACACTGAGCATCGTTTGTTGATAGGTATCTGCAATGCTATAAGAACCGCCCACAGTTGCAAAGTTGGTTCGATAGCGTGCATTTACGTTAAGGCTTGGGTTATTTCGGTCTTCATGAGAAAACGATGAGCCATAACTCAAACGATCACCGACCATGCCACTCATACCAACAGTTCGGTTGGTTTGAGATTGGGTGGCATTGACGATAACAGAGTTCTTTCTAAAGTTAATCGGGAAAGAAAGCGTCATCAAATATTCAGTATCACGGGTCTGATTGTTACTGCCATATTCAATTTGACGATTGGTTGCAGAAAGCCCATAAGTTAACCCATGATAGCTATTGCTATAGCCGACCTGATATTGACGACTGGTTTCGTTACGGTTCCAGTAATCATTCCACGAACCCACTGCATAGATATTTCCCCAACCCTCAGGTAAACCTTGGTTTAAGGTAATCTGGAATTCGCTACGTTGTTTGCCAACGGCATAGGTATTGATCCCTTTATCTTCCAGATCACGTACCAGTAGGGCATCACGCAATTTATAAAAGTTTTCGGTCGAATAGCGGTAAGCGGCCAAGGTCAGGTTGGTATTGGTCGGTGAAATGAGTTTGCTATAACTTAGACGGAAACTCTGACCTGTTTGTGAACCTTGTTTCTCAAAGTCTGCTTCTGAATGAGTAACGTCAAACGATACCGCACCGATTGGAGTCGCAAAGGCTGAACCTAGTAATACAGCCGCATATTTTTCAGCTAACTGTGCACCCGCATAACCCGTAATATAGTTATTAATACCAATCTGATATTTACCTTGCGTGACCCACGGATCAAGATCAATTTCCTTGTCGCGGAACTGACCGGCTGTCAGAGAGTAACGGCTGAGCCCGGGACGTAACATTTGTACGACCGAAGCGTAGGGAACACCAAACTTCTGTACTTCACCATTTGATTCAATGACAGAGACTTCAAGCTCACCGCCAAATCCTGTTGGATAAAGATCATTAATCTCAAAATTACCTGGTGCAACTGTCGTTTGATAAATCAGTTGGCCTTGCTGACGAATTTCAACTTTGGCATTGGTTTTTGCATTACCACGGATACGGGGCGCATAACCCAGCATACTGTTTGGCAACATGCGATCATCACTGGAAAAATCCAGTCCACGATAGCCAAATGAATCAAATAGTTCACCATTGGTAAAGCTATCACCAGCCGTTAATACACCACGATATGCAGGGAAGGCTCTTTGTAAGTAAGTACTGGTTGCGTCATAAGTCGATTTTTTTTGTTTTTTTGAATCTAGCTGATTTTGTACGCCGTCTTGCCATTGCCACTGACCATTGTGACGCAATTGCCAACCCGCGATATTCATTCCCGCAGTGAGTGCCATGAAGGCATTGGTAGTTTCTTGATTATTGTCATTTAGACGGTTAAAGATTTTGTAGGCACTACCGCTATAGGATAAAAAGCCTGCATTCACACCACGATCCCAAATACTTGGATCAACATAGCCTTGCGCATTTTTCTGTAATGCAACTTGAGGAATGGAAATATCAATTCGCAAACGGGAGGTATCAAAATCGTAGTAGGCATCTTCGATCCATTCTTCGATTTTATGACAGGCATTTGGACTTACAGCGGAAATACGACTCGCAAGAACGTCCTGTTTCACGCCATATTCAAGTAATGAGTTTGCGGTAAAACAGGTAAATGCATTCTGATTTTGTTCTGTAGCACGAAACACGATACGGCGTTTGCCAAACCATTGACCGTTAATATAAACATCAATGTTATATTCCCCTGGTAAAACAGGATTGCCATATTTAAAGCGGGATATATCAATTTTTTGTGCATCACCAATCAGGAAGCTTGAGTCAAACTCTGCTTCCACAGCCGGCGCTTTTACTGAATCTTCCGCATGAACTAACATGGGAACCGTCATGGTCACTATCCCTGACGCAAGCGTATAGCAAATATGTCGCTTCAATAAGCGATATGATGTGTGCTTTTTTAACATAAGAGGTTCGCCTATTTCACATAGGTGCTTTAAATATTGAGCTTATATTTAAGGGTTACTGTAAGTTGATAGGCTGCTCGACGCGGCCACCATAATCATTAACATTTACAAAGCTCATTTTTGCGGTATTTGTTGTTTTTAGTTGCACTTGATCTTCAGAGAAAGGACTGAGCATGAGGCCCTGAGGTAAAAGATCAACGCGCTTGTTGCCGTCAAATTGATAGATTGCTGTCATTGTAATGTGGAATGGCGTTGGGTTTTTAATGACCAACTTTTGTCCAGATTTACGCCATTGCAGTTTTTCTGCAGCTGTATTCGCATCAGATTTAATACTGGCAGGGCGATAGAAAAATTTAATACGCGAACGAATTGCAAGCTGTAAAAAGTTATCTGGAATGGTTTCCTCACCTTTAGCAGTCGGTCTTGGTGGAATGTCCAGCACATTTAACCAGAGCACAGTTTCCTGTTTTTGATTCAGCTGCTTTGCATTCGGCAGTGCTGTAATACGCAATGACTGACTTTTGGCTGCTTCTACTCGAGAAATAGGCGGTGTAATCATAAAAGGTACTTTTGATTGATCTGGTGTACTTTTAGGATCGCCCTCGTCAATCCAGGCCTGAACGAGCGCTGGTTTGTTGCCATTGTTACTGAGCTGTAATGTTACTTCACGCGCATCTGAAGGATAGATTACACGTGTACCGTGTAGCACGATCTCTGCATGAGAAAGTGGTGTTACGATTGCAGAAGAAAGCGCTAAACCAAGCAAAAAATTACGACTGTTCAATGACATTTGAGTCTTCTCAATAAGGTTCATAGGAAAAGTGCGGTAAAAAGGTTTCTGTGCGAACACAGAAACCTAAGTATCAATAGATTATTGATAAATAATTGTATATTGAACTGAAGTTGTTACTTCACCAGCAGTAGAAGCGCCAGTTGCATAGTATTCTGCATAGTAGTTAAGGTCAGCAGCACCGCCTTCAACAACGTCAACCCATTGTGAGTTTGCTTGAGCGCCATTGCTACCAGCAGCAAGTACTGGAATTACTTGGTTGTTGCTACCTAAAAGTTGAACGTCAACATTTTTTGCGCCAGAAGCAGCTTGGTTTAATAAGCGACCTGTATTGAAGTCAACAGTTGCACCTGGTTCGAAGTAAGTTGCAACTTTACCTTCTGAACAGTTTGCCAAGTTGATTTGGAATGGTGTACGGCCAGCAACATCACCAGAGTTTGCAAGTGTTTGTTTAGAAACAGTAGGAAGAGCAACTGTAAAGTCTTTGCCAGCAGGAGTGATAATGTCACAAGTTTTATCTGTAACTAAACCATTGATTGTAATTGTACCGTCTGCAGCTTGAGCTTGAGCAATACCGACAACCGAAAGTGCAGCGATTAAAGCAAGTTTTTTCATAATAATTTCTCGAATACATCAGCTTAAAAATGGAATTACATTACTTTTCCCGATGGATTCTTCCCAGAAAAGTAATGCGACGAATATATCATTTTTATTAAAAACCGCAACTTACGTCACATTTTTGATTTTATTTTAAGCGAAATTTCCGATTTAAAATAAATTATTGATATATATTATATTTTATTGATTTGTATAGTGTTTAAACCAACTTTTTTAGTTGGTTTATTTAATTTTGCTTATGATTTATTGTTTTTTTCATTAATAAAAATGACCAAACTGTTTAACTTTTTTGAATAATAGGTATATGAGAAAGTGCGTATTTTTTAACAAATGGTAAAAAATAAATTAAGAAGTACTTAAGTATGATAACAGACTTTCTGGTTGTTAACAAAAACATCAAACTTTTTTTAAGAATTTTTTAAGATTGAAACCTTAGTTTTTTAGTCATGATTAGATGAAAAAAACACCGAAAGGAGCTTTCAATGAACATGCTTTATACCCACAAGCCTAACTACTATTTCTTTGCACATAAGTTTGTTTTATTCCTAGAAAGCCATTTGAAGAGTCACCCATTGGAAGAGCAAACTAGCTTTAATCTACAAACAATCTATGATTTGTTTAGCCATGACCGCGCTTCAAGTACAACAAATCTGGAAGGTATTTTAAATATTGCTGATGAATATGTGCTTGAAACAGATGAAGGGCAGCAGTCATTGATTCGTTCGTATCATGTCCATTTAGACAATCACGTACTAACACTGGAGTTTAATCCTAAAGCAGTTGCAAGCCTGAAATCAGGTCAGATGATTGTGAATCCAAAGGCTGCTTAAACTGAATCTTAAAACGACCAAGGCTTATTGAGACATTTAGCGAGAATTCATATCGCTAAATGTCTTTGACTTAGCTGATTTAAAGCTGTCTATTCGCTATGATAGTGTTATGTATTCAATGATTAGATTGGCTTAATGGGTAAGGATTTTAAATCAGAAACGTATACTGCTGATGAAAATATGGCAGATACAATGACATGGTTAATGCATCATCAAGACGTTTTCGATTCATTGCATTTTGATGTGCATACACAGGAACTTTCAGTTTCACATGCAGCAGGCGTGGATATTATTCGAGTTGGAATGTATCTAACTGCCAAGTATGGCATTCTGGTGACATCAATCTAATTTTTCATCTAAAAAAGCCTTGTCAGATGACAAGGCTTTTTCATTTATGCACTCATGGCATCGACCGAAAGTTCTGCAACGGTCGGTTTTGGTTTTTCTGCGGTTAAACCTAATTTAGCAAATAAGATCTGATCTTTGCCTTCGCCAGCATTTGGTGTGGTTAATAATTTGTCACCAGAGAATAGCGAGTTTGCACCAGCCATAAATGCAAGCGCCTGATCAGAATCACTGAGTGACTCACGACCTGCCGAAAGGCGAATATAACTATGTGGCATGATGATACGTGCAACAGCAATGGTACGAATCCATTCGGTTACATCCAGCTTTTCGACATCAGCAAGTGGTGTACCTTCAATAGGAACCAGCATGTTGATTGGCACTGATTCAGGATGTACAGGCATGGTTGCCAGTTCATGTAATAAGCCAATACGGTCATTACGACTTTCACCCAAACCGACGATACCGCCACTACATACTTTCATCCCTGCTTGACGAACGTGATCTAAGGTATCCAGACGATCATCAAAAGTACGGGTGCTAATAATATGAGAATAGTATTCGCGAGAAGTATCCAGATTGTGGTTGTAATAATCGAGGCCAGCATCTTTTAAACGCTCGGCTTGCGACTGATTCAACATACCTAAAGTCATACAGGTTTCAAGACCTAATGCTTTCACTTCACGCACCATTTCCAGCACGTAAGGCATATCACGTTCATGCGGATTACGCCAAGCAGCGCCCATGCAGAAACGAGAAGAGCCAGACTCTTTGGCTGACTGTGCTTCACGAATGACTTTATCAACAGCGATACGTTTTTCAGCTTCTAATTTTGAATCGTAATGCGCCGATTGCGAACAATATTTACAATCTTCAGGACATTTACCCGTTTTAATTGAAAGAAGGGTACTGACCTGAATCGAATTTGCTTGGAAATGTTGACGGTGTACGCTTTGCGCTTTAAATACTAAGTCTAAAAAAGGTTGATCATATAGAGCTTGGATTTCATCACGAGTCCAGTCATTACGTAAGGTCATTGTTATATCCATGATGATTGATGACAAACATTGAGACTAATCATACAGAAATCGTGCCAAAGCCAAAGGGCAAAAAACATCATTTTTCTATTTGGAGTACATCGACCTGTTGCAATTGCTGCTGAATTGCCCAGTCAATATGTACATTGACAATCTCGTCGTGCCACATTTTTGCATCTTGCAAGTGCGTGACAATTTCAGCTGAGTATGGAGCATTTCCCAGACCGATTGCAATATTACGTTTGAAGGATTGATATCCTGTACGGCGGATCGGGCTGCCCTCAGTATTGGCAAGAAAAGTAGCTTCATCCCAATGCCAGATATCGAGCAGGCTGATATTATCCAGACCATGTCTCGGATCAAAATCTGGAATAGATGCAGTTTTGGCAAAGCTATTCCACGGGCAAATCAGTTGACAGTCATCACAACCGAAAATACGGTTACCAATTCCTGCACGTAATTCTTCCGGAATAATTCCTTTATATTCAATGGTGAGGTAAGCGATACATTTTCTGGCATCGAGCATGTAGGGTTCTACAATCGCTTGGGTCGGACAAATGTCGATACAGGCAGTACATGAGCCACAATGTGCAGTCGCTGGTTCATCAAAAGGCAGTTCCAGTGAGGTAAATAGTTCACCTAAAACAAAGAAAGAACCTGACTTTTTATGAATCAATAAAGTATGTTTGCCTGTCCATCCCATTCCTGCACTTTCAGCAAGCGATTTTTCAAAAATAGGCGCAGAGTCAGCAAACGGACGTGATTCAAAATCACCGACTTTTTCCCTGATCCGCGTGGCTAAAGTTTTCAGTCGTCCACGCATGACTTTATGGTAATCACGTCCGCGAGCATAACGCGCAATAATGGCTGAATTTGGTTCAAAAGGGATATAACGGGGCTTTGGTGATGCCACAAGATAGTTCATACGCACACAAATAATGCTTTTTGTACCTGGCACGAGCAGGGTCGGATCTGCACGCTTTTCCAGATTTTCCTCTAAATAGTGCATGTCTGCATGGTAACCACGTTCTAAATATTCTTTAAAACGAGGCATTTGATCTTGAGCATCTGGTTTGGCAATGACACAATCAGAAAAACCCAAATCCAAAGCTTGTTGTTTAATCCAAGCCTTAAGTGCTTGTGGATCGAGCTGCTGTAGTTCAATCTTTTGAGATTGTGTCGGAGATGAAGAGGTTGAAGCCATAAACCAAGAATGAGGGAGAGAACATGCAAGGTGTAGTTTACCATAGCCAGAGTATCCAAGTATGGGAACAGCGTTGGTTTGCTCAGCAAAATTCATCATTAGGGCTTATGCAGCAAGCAGCCTGGGCAATCTCTCAGCAGTTAATTGTACAATTTAAGTCAAAGAAAACTCAAAAGATTGCAGTTTGGTGCGGACAAGGCAATAACGCTGGAGACGGTTACTATATTGCTGCCTATTTGAAGCAGCAGGGAGTAAAAGTGACGATCTTTGCGGCTGAACTTGGTCAATCTGCAGATTTAAAACAAGCAGCAGCTTATGCACAAAAGCAGCAAGTTGATATTCAAAGCGTAGATTATGTATTGTCTGAAAATGCTGTCCATCAAGAAATCCCGACCTTTGACTGTCATATTGATGCCTTATTTGGAATTGGCTTGAATCGGGAGCTCGACCAACATTGGCAAAATATCATTCAGCTCGTCAATGTACAAACGGGCTTAAAAATCTCTATCGATATTCCTAGCGGTTTGCAGGCCGATACAGGACAAGCGTTACCCGTTGCTGTACAAGCGGATCAGACTTTTACAATTTTGGGTTATAAGGCTGGGCTATTTACAGGTCAAGGCAAACAATATGTCGGAAAATTACATCTTCTTCGTCTCATTCCAACAGATACAGAATTAAAATCGCTCGCTTATTTATCTCCAGAGAAAGTTATCTTGCCAAAGCGACAAGCTTTTGGACATAAAGGCAGCTATGGACATGTGCTGGTTGTGGGAGGGCATGCGGATATGGGCGGCGCCGTCATCATGTCTGCTGAGGCGGCTTTTCATGCTGGGGCGGGTAAAGTCAGCATTGTTTGTCATGCAAAACATCATCAGGCTATTTTGGCGCGTTCGCCCAATATTATGGTGCGCGACATCAATAGCTTGGATCAAGAAGAGATTAAGCAGTTACTTAAACATGTTGATGCTGTATGTTTTGGTATGGGCTTAGGGCGGGATCAATGGGCTGAACATATTTATCAGCAATGGTTTGAACTACTGAATCAAAATTCACACTTAGAAGTGGTGCTGGATGCAGATGGACTCTGGTTTTTGGTAAAATATCCGCAACAATTAAATAATCATGTATATGCAACACCGCATTCAGGTGAGGCGGCGACCTTACTCGATTGTAGCGCAAAAGAAATTGAACAAGACCGAATTGCAGCAATTCAGCAACTGCAAAAAAAGTACGCCGGACAATGGGTGCTTAAAGGCGCAGGCAGTCTCATTTTAGAGAAAGAATTATTTATCTGTACCCAAGGCAATGCTGGCATGGGCACAGGTGGAATGGGGGATGTACTGGCAGGCATGATTGCCAGTTTAAAAGCGCAGTTTCATCAGCAAATTGCTTTGCACGAGATCGTGACCTTACATGCGCAGGCAGGTGATTTGCTGGCTGAAAATGGTATGCGAGGTTTACAGGCGCATGACATGGGAAAAATGATTTATCAGGTGGTGAATCAGAACGATTAACGGCGTCTGGTGCTGGCACGGCTACGGCCTCGTGCCATGCCACCTAATGCATTGAGTACAGCCATTTTACTCATACTCCCAGAAGCATGCGCATGGCAAATGGCTGCGGCAAGAGCATCGGCTGCATCTGATTGTGGTTTGATACTCAGATTCAACAAACGCATCACCATCATTTGGACTTGCTCTTTATCTGCTGCACCGTAACCGACCACAGACTGTTTAATTTGTCGTGCGGTATATTCAGCCACTTGTAAATCTAGATTAACCAGAGCGGCAATTGCAGCACCGCGTGCCTGACCGAGTTTCAATGCCGAATCGGGGTTTTGTGCCATAAAGACTTGTTCTACAGCCGCTTCAGTCGGGCCATGAAATTTAACAATCCGTTCAACCCCTGCAAAGATACGTTTTAAACGCTCTGGCATTTCCTGAGTTTCGGTACGAATGGTTCCTGCATCGACAAAACGTAGTTTATTGCCATCTTTTTCGATAATTCCATAACCTGTTAAGCGTGAACCAGGATCAATACCAATAATTAATGACATGTCGAACTATAAAAATGAAAGATTGTTGATATTGTTACATAGCGGGCTTTTCGATGCATAATATTTTTGTAGGATTTTGAATTATAAGAAAATAGCAGATTTATTAAGCAAGCTCACTTTTACCTGTTCAATATTTTTAAATTTTGGCTCATTTTTATAGATCAATCATTTAAGTAAATTGCGATGGTATTTTGAACGATTTGTGTTTAATTTGAGCATTAGGCCGTAAATTACGTGATTTTTATAAAAAAAATTTGCATTGTGGGGGAGATGGGCGTATAAAGCATCTCATTGATCGAAGATGTTGATCAATATGTTGTTGCGGGATGGAGCAGTCTGGTAGCTCGTCGGGCTCATAACCCGAAGGTCGTTGGTTCAAATCCAGCTCCCGCTACCACTTTTAAAGTTAATCGAATATTAGCTCTGTGATTATTGAGTTGTTGTTATCTGAAAGATTAGACAGCAATTAAGTTAGCTGAAATAACCCTAAAGAAAGCTAAAAATTATTAGATTCTAGAATTGTAGTTTACCTCTCTCCATATATCTAGCGTTATAGTAAATCCAAATCGATCACTTGAGCTCAGGAATGAGTGATTTTGTGTTGAAAATTATTAATGAATGGCGTGTAGCCAAAGCCAGTAATGGCAATGAAATTTGTGTGCAAATTATCCCGATGAAACGTCAACAGAATACGTTGAATGGTTTCAAATGGGTAGAAGTTGGAAAGAAGATCCAGCTAGAATCAGGTCAGGAAATTGACTTTAATCTAGATGGCAAAAGTTTCTATACTGATGTTAATCAGCTTTATCGATTAATATAGATAGTTTACGCACTTGAAGTATCTATTTGTTAAAGATAGATTGAGTTAGATCAATATTAAAAATTTGATTTAACTCATAAATGAACAAAGTTTAAAGGTTTAAAAGTATGTCTGATACAGTTACCGGTACTGTTAAGTGGTTTAACGAAACTAAAGGTTTTGGTTTCATTCAAGCTGATTCTGGTGAAGATGTTTTTGCACACTTCAGCGAAATCCAAAGCAAAGGTTTTAAAGTATTACAAGAAGGCCAACGCGTTTCTTTCGTACTTGGTCAAGGTAAGAAAGGACCACAAGCAACCCTTATCACTGTTATCTAATTTTTAGACCAGTAAAAAGAAAGCTCACCTCATGTGGGCTTTTTTTGTGGCAAAAGGATTTTAGTGAACGGTTTAACATATAGATCACCTAGTGGTTACTCTTGTAATTAACCTAAAAGCCTGTGAAATAATATGTTAAAAATTTATATCATTATCTGAGGTGATGATTTTTAAATTGAAACTGAATAATAATTAATTGAAAAATATTGGAAAAATCATAAGAGTAGCAAGAGGTAGTTGGTGTACCGATCGTCAAATAAGGACATCTGTATACGATCAAGAAATATTCATTGCGCCTAAAAAGTAAACTCGTGTATAGTAAATTACAACTAGAAGAATAACGCTGTTGATTCAGTAAATCTTGCATTTCATAGTTTAGATAAACCTTCCGTTTTATCAGATCTAATCTCAGAGTTTATGATTCCAAGTTACTTGCTGCTAAGCATCCCCAAATTTATTAAATAGGTTAAATATATGTCTAATACTGTGACTGGTACAGTGAAATGGTTCAACGAAACTAAAGGTTTTGGCTTCATTCATGCTGATTCTGGACAGGACGTTTTTGCTCACTTCAGTGAAATCCAAAGCAACGGGTTTAAAGTTCTCCATGAAGGCCAACGCGTAACATTTACAATTACTGATGGCAAAAAAGGACCACAGGCAACGGGTATTACCGTTGTTCCTTAGAACTAAGAAATAAATGAAAAAAGCTCACCTTAGTGGGCTTTTTTTGTATCGCTGCTTTTGCATTTCTTTAAATTAAATATTTAATTATTTTGAGTGAAGCGACTATTTTTGTCATAAATCAACTTTTTTGTGCAAAATTTGTGCTAGCCAGATCTACGACTTTTTGCTAATTTTATTTTGTTAATTTGTTAGGCAAATTAATAAGTGCAGTACATTTAATGAGCGGTAGAGTTATGGAAAACTTGGAGTCATATGCTCAAGGGTTTGAGCATGAAGTTCATGTACATTGTAAAAGATCTTTAGGCACGTTGTTATTTAGTTTTGTGGTATTACTTGCAACCAGCCTATAGAGAGAAAAGCACCTTCGGGTGCTTTTTTAATGTCCAGACAAGCTGACTTGCTTAGTTTTTCTCAGCTATTTTGTCAGCCATATTTTTTATAATTTTTTCTTATGCTTCATTTCACGCCGAATAGCTAACCAGCGATAAAATTTAAGGTTTTAACGATTCACCTAAAATTATACTTATTCAATACCTATCAATATTATTGAAAGATTCTGGTTTTATTAATCATTATTTTGCGGCTAAGCTTGTCTCATTATTTAGTAAGAAAATTTATTTTTAGGTGAATTCCAAATGTCTAACGGTATAAAAAAACCAGCCCATTTAGATGATGTTGTCTTTAAAGAAAGTAAGGCATATCAAAATTCGAATGAGTGGAGTTGGGTGAATCCTAAGCATGGGAAATTTGAGCATCCAGCCAATTATTATGAAAGCGCTTTGGAAGATTGGCATACCTTTGATGCACTTGATTCTGATCAGGTGTGTGATGTCGTGGTCATTGGCGGTGGGTTACTGGGCGCTTCCGCGGCTTTGCATTTATCTGAACAGGGTGTAGATACGATTCTGGTTGAGAAAAATCGCATTGGTTCTTCTGCCTCAGGTCGAAATGGTGGACAGCTCACACCTGGGCTTGCACGTTGGGAAGCAGAGGAAATGATTAAGCGTTTTAGTTATGAAGATGCTAAAAAGCTTTGGCATTTCACCTCTACCGAAGCGATGTCTTTAATTGACCAGATCAGTGAAAAATATGATGTTGAATTGGCACGTAAGCGTGGGCACATTACCGCTGCTGTGCATGAAGGACATCTCATCGCACTGACGCAAGGCGCAGATGCGAGAAAGTATTTAGGTGAAAACAATACCAAGGTTATGGGCGAATATGAGCTTAAGGGATTAATTAAATCTGACCTTTATAAAGGTGGACTGGTTGATGATTTAGGTGGTCATATTCATCCATTGGCTTTAAATCGTGCTTTGGTACATGGCTTTTGTAAAAACGGTGGTCAAGTTTTTGAGCAGACAGAGGTATTGTCTATTTCTGAACAGGCGGATGGTATCTGTGTCAAAACCAAGACAGGCACCATTAAAGCTCGTAAAAGTGTCGTTATTGCCGTGCATCACAATGCTTTTAAATTGCTGCCTGAAAAGAAGCAGACAGCGATTCCATTCCATACCTACATTGCGGTAACCGCACCTTTGGAAGTTCCTTTAACTGAATTATTGCCACAGGATCATCCTGTCTATGATACGCAGCTGCAGATTGACTATTATCGTGGCGTGTCGAAAAACCGTTTATTGTTCGGTGGGCAAGGAACTGGTACAAGTTGGAGTGTAGGTCGTATCAACCAATATTTGCTCGGTCGGGCAAATAAAGTATTTCCACAGTTAAAAAATGTGGAAATGGATTTCTGTTGGAGCGGGGTAAGTGATCTGACTATGAACGGCGCAACGGATAACCGAAAATTTGGAGAAAAATATCCAATATATGCGGTACACGGCTGGAGTGGTCATGGTGTGGCACAAACGGTTCGTATCGGAAAGGCGATTGCAGATGATTTTTCTGGTTTAAATACAGATTATGCAATGTTAACCAAGATCCAGCACAGTGATATTTTATTTGGACGTCTGCTGGCACCACTTGCGATTCCAATGTCAAAAGGTTGGTACGGCGTTACAGGTATGCTGAATCCTGGAAAAATGGTCTCTTTCTAAATATCGATCTATCTTGTCCCTAAAAAGTGTCTCTTATGTAGAGGCACTTTTATATTGGGGGGAGGCAAGCAATAGATCATGGCTGTATAAAAATCTGTTGATGAATCTGGCTATATTTTATTCTTTAGCAAAATGGACTGAGTGTGCTAGGCTTAATAAAAAAGAGATCAGCTCATGGATATCATACAAGTCAAAGATTTTCCCGCACTCACTGGCTATACAGAAGCAATTCTGGCAATGGATGAGTGGATTAACACGCGACCTTATTTTTATATTATCAAAGAGCATTATTTAGTGGATCAGGCGATCCGATTAGAATACGTCATTATTCAATAGTCATGAGTTAAGTATTGAATACATTTGGATCATATAAATAGAAAAATCGTCTCTTGTTTCAAATCATTGACATAAAAAGTTAAGTTATTTTGTTATCTTTGCTTTTTCACTTTATCAGAATTCAAACTATGAAAAAGATCTTACTTTTAGGTGTGGTTCTTACTTCACTTGCAGCGTGTTCAGCAACACCAAATAAAGACACAACACCACCAAAAATTGGTATGCCTAACCCAGCAAGTAAATACTGTGTAGACCAAGGTGGACAATTGGAAATCCGTAATGAAGCCAATGGTCAGGTCGGTTATTGTAAATTACCAAATGGTCAAGTGGTTGAAGAATGGGAACTTTTCCGCGCAAGTCAACCTAAATGTATCGCTGATGAAGCTGCTAAGTTGGTTGGACAATCTGGCTTAACAGAAGCGCAAATCAAGCAAAAAACCAAATCTGAAATTGTACGTAGTGTAGGTCCAAATCAGCCAGTGACCATGGACTATCGTGAGAATCGTGTGACTGTAACGATCGATCCTCAGTCTAAGAAGATTACTCAAGCAACTTGTGGCTAATCTTTAAAAAATATCTAAGCTCCCAATTAGATTTGATTTAGTTGGGAGTTTTTTTATACAAGCTATTCTATAAGACTTGATAAATTTTAAAATGTACCCATCATTAAGGGTATTGAGTTTATTTTATTTGTTGTGTCAGGATTGATTGTTCAATATTGCACAAGGTTTTAATTTTAGAGATTTGACATGAATCTACTTCTTATCGTGGTATTTGGCACAATTGCCGAGGTTTTAGTCTGGATTGGCGTGGGTGACCTCGTTGGAAGTATGTGGTATGTCTTTTTCTGGTTCATTATCGCATTCTTTATTGGTTTAAACCTGTTGCGTTCAAGTGCTTCAACGATTATGCCGCAATTACAGCAAATGCAGATGACAGGTCAGTTGGGTGGAGATCCAGCTGTAACTAAGAAGCTGGCGCTTGCGATGGCAGGTTTCTTACTGATGATTCCTGGTCTAATTTCGGATGTGTTGGCGGTATTGGTGTTGATTCCATCTGTTCAAACGGCGTTTCGCAATGCCTTGATGAAAACCATGGCAAAACGTCAGCAAGCCATGATGGATAAGATGATGGGCGGTATGGGCAACATGGGTGGTGGTGCTGGAGGGCAGAACCCGTTTGCTGATCTGATGCGCCAGATGCAAGATATGCAAAATCAACAACAAGGTGGTGGTCAGTATCGTGACTCAACCATTATTGATGGTGAAGCACGTGAAGTAAAACCTGATCAGAAGAAAATCGAATTTAAAGATGTGAATTGATTAGATTCATAATTTGCAAAAAAAGCACACCTTATTGAGTGTGCTTTTTTTATGTTTGATCTTTTTGAGTGGAATGATCGGGGTGTGATTCGGGATTCGTATAAGTCTCTGTTTCTTTAGGTTGTGGTTGATATTGGCTGGGTTGCAGGGTAGTAATTTCATTTTCTGACTGTTTGTACTTGCGACTACGGTTGGCGCGTTCGCGAAATCCACCTTTATTAATCAATTGGGCCATCATCTATTCCACAATTTGCAAAACGTTATTTTAACAAATAACATGAAAGATCAAAATAATATTAAGAACTTAATGATTTTCTTAAACTTAAGATTCTAATCAAATTGTCATAAAAATTTGTTAATTTGAATGCATAGGTCAGAAAACGTGATTGAATTATGGTTTTTTTTCTCATAGGATAAAAGTGTGACATATGAGTATTTGTTGTAAAAAGAAAATAAAAAAATAAAGAGAGGAGGTGTTAATGATGTTATATCAATATCATTGTGCATGTTGTGACAAGGTCGTCGCATCAACAGATAAAGAGTGCCCGTATTGCGGTTCTCAGCATATTCGCAGCCCTTATGGCTTGTGGATGTTTTGTGTTGCTGCCTGCCTAGCAGTGGTGGTGGTCATTAAACTTGCACATTTATATAGTCAGCATCATCAAGAAGATCAACCAGTTCAAAGCAATTCGCTGCTGGAGATGTTCAAACAGGATAATACCAATTCGAATAAATAATGATTGGGGTTATAAAAAAGCTCGCAATTGC
>NZ_LZPJ01000023.1:0-11890 GCF_001729365.1 Acinetobacter sp. YK3 | reverse complement strand
CGGTTAGTTCTAGTTTTATATCACTTTAAAAGTGTCATTTTTATGAAGAAGTCAACTTCGCGTTATGTATAGCAGTACATAGATAAGATTAAATGCGGCATCTGTTGATCAATCTTATGCGAAGCCAACTTAACAATAAAAAATTATTGAGCGCTAGCGCCTGCTGAACCTGATACAGAACCTGAAACATCAGCTGAAGCACCACCTGGTTGAACATCAACTGATGAACCTGCGTCTACACCAACGCCACCTTGTACACCAGCTGGGCTTGCGCTTGTTTGAGCCGAACCAGAAGCTTCTAAACCACCTTGAGACGAGCAACCTACTGCCGTTAATGCAACACCAGCTACAACTGCAGAAATCAATGCTAACTTTTTCATTTGGTATTTCCTTTCATTATGACAAAAAGCAAAGTTGTCTTTGCGATGCCTATAATTCACAATTTTTTCCACGGACGTGATGAGGATTAGTTGCAGTTTGTTATGGAAGCCGCATTGTTTTGCAATTTTTCTTAAATCATCTATTTGCTTAATTCACATATTCCCCAATCCCGAATAAAACGCTAAGCATTTATCAATACAGCATTTTCATCGCATTTTATCGACTTAGAAAATTAAAAAAGCAATTATCTTATTTTTTTATAATTCATAGAAACACAGCACAACCGTCCTAAAAGATTACAATTAAGTATTTTTGATTAAAAATAAATGTAGCAGACATAAAAAAACCGTGCATTTTCATCACGGTTTTGATTGCTTAGCCCATAATTAAGGCCATTTCATCTCGCCTTTTACAACTTTGGCACCAAGTTCAAGACTACTCGACTCACCCAATGCTGGATATTGCTTTTGCATCATTTTCACCAGTTCAGCTGAGCTCTTTGTGCTTTTCACAGCTTTCTCATATTGCTTTAAATAATCAATCGAGAAATTCACCGCATCCAGACCTTCAGCCGCCCCTGCTTTCATATGTGCAGGTACAACCACTTTAGGATTAAGTGCTTTAATACTTTCTAAGGTTTGTACCACTTCAGCACGATCTTTGACTGTTGGGGTATCTGCTGTCCACAAATGAATACCCGAAGATACCGGAATACCGCCGACAACTGCTTTAGCACTTGGAATCCATAAATACGTCAGTTCTTTTTTACCTTTAATTTCGATATTTTCATTTTCGAGTTTTAAAGTTTTTGCAGTATAGGCTTGTGGCACAATAATTTTACTTGGTGCATTGGCGCCCATTTTTGGTCCCCAATATGCAACTTTCAAGGCTTGTGTATCCTGAATATGTTTCACCGTTTCTGGTGTCGCAATGATCTGAACATTCGGAAAGTATTGTTTAAATACATCTAAACCAAAATAGAAATCTGGATCGCCATAACTGACAAAAATAGTTTTTAAAGTCTTACCGCTATCCAAGATGTCGGCAGCAATACGTAATGCTTCTGATTTAGAAAATTGTGCATTGACCAGCAAGACTTCTTTATCCCCTTCAATTAAAGTTGAAGTCACGCCAAAATGGTCAGGCTGAGCCAGAAAATTCTGGATTTTTAAGTCTTGTGCAAATGCGGCAGAACTTGCTGCGAAGGCAGATAAAGCAAGGACATAAGCTTTGGTATTCATGTTATCGTCTCCAATTTGATAACAACTACTTTAAATTGCAATTCTTGCTGAAGAAATACACTAAACTAAGTTAAAATGTTGCATATCTTGCAACAATGATAATAAACATGGATACCTTAAAAGCCATTCAAGTCTTTGTGTGTATTGCCCATCAAGGCAATCTGAGCAAAGCCGCAGAACATCTGGATTATTCCAAAGCAATGGTGTCTCGCTATTTAGAGCATCTTGAACAAACATTTTCGACCCGACTATTTCAACGCAATACCCGTAAAGTGTCGCTCACTCCAGCAGGTGAGAAAGCACTGGTTTATTGTGAAAATATTTTACAGCAGCAACAGCTATTAGAAGGTTTGGCCGCCCCTGAACAACATAACGGGACCATCCGTTTTACTTGTGGTCTGTTTTTATTCCAGCTAGGCGTGAATGAATGTATCAAGCAATTTAAAAAGCGCTATCCACAAATTCATTTTGATGTGTATTTAACTGAAAATACCGTAGATCTGATCGATGCTCAGGTTGATCTTGCATTACGCATTACCCAGAAAGTTGCGGATGGATTGATTGCACGGCCTGTCTGCCAAATTGAATCGACCTTTTGCGCGCATCCCCACTATTTACAGGATCACACTCTCCTGTCGCATCCCAGTCAGTTGATTCAACATGAATGTATTGCACACCACACCCACAACCAGTACTGGACCTTGTTTGATACAGATCAGCAACCTCAGAACTATCCATTAAATGTTACGTTTAAAAGCAATGATGTGATTGCGCTTTATCAGATGTGTCTAAAAGCTGAAGGCATTGCAATGCTGCCCACTTTACTGGTGAGTAAGGACATCGCTCAGCAACGTTTGCAACAGGTATTTACAGATTTTTCTGCACCTGATCTGACCTTGTCGTTAGTCTATGCTTCAAGGCAACATTTACCGAAAATTACCCAAGAATTTATTGCTTTTGTGATTGAAAACCTGAATTTTTACTTAAATCAGCAAAATTAAAAGATTTAAATTGACCTGAACGCTTGAATTTTGTCGGCTAGCCCATACTTCATCCCTATCAATGAATGACCAAGATGTGGCAGTTCGGGTTTAACCCTAAGAGCATTCACGCCAAAAGGACTGTACATGTTTAAGAACTTTTTTCAACGGAGATCATCAATGGCTAATGAGCACAATGAGCAAGCTCAAGACATTCAAAATGAGCAACAGACTGAACAAACTCAAGCTGAAGGTGTAGAGCAAGCAAACGAGCTTAGCGTTGAAGATTTACAAGCGCAAATCACCAAGCTTGAAGAAAGCCTGAAATTAGAAAAAGCACGTACTGCCAATGCGGTTTATGAAGCGCAGAAAAGTGTAGAACGTATCCAACGCGAATCTGAAAAGCACAAAGATACGGTGCTTGAAAAGTTTGCCAAAGAATTACTCGATTCTGTCGATAATCTCGAACGTGCGATTCAGGCTGCTGGCGAAGAAGAAACGCCAGTACTTGAAGGCGTTAAGCTGACTTTGAAATCGCTACTCACCACGCTTGAGAAGTTTGGTGTAGTCGAAGCAGATACTCAAAATGGTTTCAATGCAGATCTACATCAGGCAGTAGGCATCGATCCAAATGCGCAAGCGAATCAAATCGGTACGGTTTTACAGAAAGGCTATACCTTAAATGGTCGCCTACTCCGCCCAGCAATGGTGATGGTGGGCCAATAACCCCGACCAGCAGAGCATTTATTTGCTCAAAAATGTAGAAATTTGAGAGTTTTTTGATTTTTTTTCATAAAAATGCTTGAAAAAAACCGATTGACTCTCATATCGAATAACAAGCAAAAACATTGCAACAAAATTTTAGAGGAACACAATCAATGGCAAAAATTATTGGTATTGACTTAGGTACTACCAACTCATGTGTTGCTGTACTTGAAGGCGATAAAGTAAAAGTAATCGAAAACGCTGAAGGCGCACGTACAACTCCATCGATCATTGCATATAAAGATGGCGAGATCCTTGTTGGTCAAAGCGCGAAACGTCAAGCGGTAACAAACCCGAAAAATACATTATTCGCCATCAAGCGTTTAATCGGTCGTCGTTATGAAGATCAAGCGGTACAAAAAGACATCGGTCTTGTACCTTACAAAATCATCAAAGCTGACAATGGCGATGCTTGGGTTGAAGTAAACGATAAAAAATTAGCACCTCAACAGATCTCTGCTGAAATCTTGAAAAAGATGAAGAAAACTGCAGAAGACTATTTAGGTGAGACAGTAACTGAAGCAGTGATTACTGTTCCTGCTTACTTTAACGATGCGCAACGTCAAGCAACTAAAGATGCGGGTAAAATCGCTGGTTTAGACGTTAAACGTATCATTAACGAACCAACTGCTGCGGCACTTGCGTTCGGTATGGACAAAAAAGAAGGCGACCGTAAAGTTGCAGTTTACGACTTAGGTGGTGGTACTTTTGACGTATCAATCATTGAAATCGCAGACCTTGATGGCGACCAGCAAATCGAAGTGTTATCAACAAATGGTGATACTTTCCTTGGTGGTGAAGACTTTGATAACGCGTTAATTGAATTCTTGGTTGAAGAATTCAAGAAAGAACAAAGTGTGAACCTGAAAAATGATCCACTTGCGTTACAACGTTTGAAAGAAGCTGCTGAAAAAGCAAAAATTGAGCTTTCTTCATCGAATGCAACTGAAATCAACCTTCCATACATCACCGCTGATGCAACGGGTCCTAAACACTTAGTGATCAATGTAACGCGTGCAAAACTTGAAGGTTTGGTTGCTGATTTAGTTGCTCGTACCATTGAGCCTTGCCGTATCGCGCTTAAAGATGCTGGTCTTTCGACTTCTGACATCTCTGACGTAATCTTGGTTGGTGGTCAGTCTCGTATGCCACTTGTACAACAAAAAGTACAAGAATTCTTCGGTAAAGAGCCACGTAAAGACGTGAACCCTGACGAAGCGGTTGCGATTGGTGCTGCGATTCAAGGTGCAGTATTGTCTGGTGACAAAACTGACGTGCTTTTATTAGACGTAACACCGTTAACTTTAGGTATCGAAACAATGGGCGGCGTATTAACTCCGATCATTGAGAAAAACACCACGATTCCTGCGAAGAAATCACAAGTGTTCTCTACAGCTGCTGACAACCAGCCTGCAGTAGACATTTCGGTTTACCAAGGTGAACGTAAAATGGCTCAACAAAACAAATTGTTGGGTAACTTCCAGTTAGGCGATATCCCACCTGCTCCACGTGGCGTACCGCAAATTGAAGTATCGTTCGACATCAACGCTGACGGTATCTTGAAAGTATCGGCTAAAGATAAGAGCACTGGTAAAGAGCAATCTATCCAGATTAAAGCAAACTCAGGTTTGTCTGATGCTGAAATCGAAGCAATGATCAAAGATGCTGAAGCGAATGCTGAAGAAGACCGTAAGTTTGAAGAGTTAGCGAAAGCACGTAACGAAGCAGATGCGCTTGTTTCTAGCTCGACTAAAGCAGTAAAAGATCTTGGTGACAAAGTGACTGAAGATGAAAAAACTGCGATCACAACTGCGGTTTCTGAGCTTGAAGCAGCAACTAAAGAAAATGATGTTGAAGACATCAAAGCGAAAACTGAAGCTTTACAAAACATCTTGATGCCTATTACACAACGTGCTTATGAACAAGCACAAGGTGCAGCTGGCGGCGCAGAAGGTTTTGATCCAAATGCATTCCAAGGTGGCGATGCAGGTCAACAACAAAAAGCGGATGATGGCGTTGTAGATGCTGAGTTCACAGAAGTAAAAGATGACAAAAAATAATTTGTCTCTTTAAAAAAAGACCGCGCGTAAGCGCGGTTTTTTTTATACTTTAAATGCTGTGAGGTGCCCAAAATAACCTGTGCCCAATTCCGTGTATTCTATTATTTACTGAATCGTAGATGCTTGGACCTTTCTCAAACGGATAGAACCATTTAAGAAACTGAATCCTTTTTATGTATAATTCAGACAATTAGAAAACTCTATATTGCTAAAAAATGATAAAAGATCCCGTCCTGACCAAATCCAAATTTAGACTGTTATTAATTGCTTCACTGCTTTGTATTTTTATCAGTGCAATTTTGGATGTCTATGATGAGCGTTCTATAGCTGTCAGCGAATTTCTAACAACCGAACCACAAAACTGGGAAATCCTTCTGACGGGACTAGCATCAATCATTGCTGTAATCATGTTAGCTGGTTTATTTTTCTTTAAAGCTTGGGCAAGAACGTTATATCTCTATAGCTATTTCCCGCTTTTACTGCTTTATCTATTACCCAGTTTTTCCTGGACATTCATATCTGGTCTAGGCGCAATTTTTTATGAAATGGGAAATATTTTCGCGACACTAATCTGGGGTATTTTACTACTCCCTAGCCTATATCAACCTTTATTCTCAACGAATAGCGAATGAAGAATATCCTTCTTACCGCATTGCTAATGTTTCTGTTCTGGTCAGGTTATCAGACCTACCAACACCCTCAACTTAAATTTAACTCACTGACTGACCGAATCAGCAAGCCCTTTGATACACGGCTTCGCTATCGCATTGCGGAGGTTGATCCACGTTTTAAGCTCAGCCTAGAGCAAGTGAAAGCGATCAGTGAGCAAGCTGTGCAGATCTGGAAAGATGGCACAGGACAGGATTACTTTGTTTATGATCCAAACGCCCAACTGGCGATTCATCTTATCTATGATGAGCGTCAAATCGAAAGTGAACAACGTCGGGAACATTTGAGCCAACTTGAATCAAACCAGCAACGCTGGCAAGAGAAAAAGAAATCCTTAGATCAGATTGAACAGGAGATTCTTCAGAACCGGCAATTTCTGGGCTTAAAACAGCAACAATTGAATCAGCAGATCCAAGCTTACAACCAAGAACAGCAACAGGCTCGACAAAACCCAGCGGCATTCGCCAATCCTGATTATTTTCAGCAGCGACAACAAGCTTTGCAGCAAAATGCACAGTCTCTTAAGCAGGAAATTAACCAGTACAACCAAAAGATTCAGCAGCTGAATCAGCAAGTGGATGAGCTTAATTCACTAGACCAGCAACTTAATGCTTCTGTCGACCAATATAAACAGCGGTTTAAGCCACATTTATTCCATAAAGGTCTATTTAATGGCAAACAGATTCTGATCTATGAATTTGAATCGGAAGATGATCTGCGTTTAACGCTGGCGCATGAATTCGGTCACGCCTTAGGGTTACAACATGCCGATGATCCACAGGCGCTCATGCATCCCATTATGAAAGATCAAGATAGAGCGCATTTCCGTTTAACCGAGGCAGATCGAAATCTGTTAAATACCCGATAAACAGAGAAAAAATAATACGCATATAGAATGAGTAATAATTCACATTTTGCTCAAAAATCCCCCAGACATTAAGTGTCACAAAGCAGCAATTTTTTATAAAAAATTCAAAAAAATTACCAATTTATCGATATTTTACAAAAGTTAACAATAGGGACTTTTATTGCTGCTTAATGAGAAGTTTTTAGCTCAATAAATTTAATCGCTTGATTCACTTATTATTATGAATAAAAAACACGCAAAAGACTGCATTTATGATTCTGCAAATTATTCGATTCATTTTTTTATTTATTAGAAAAAAATCACACTTTTTAGTTTTATTTATTAAATAGATAGCGTTTTGACCTGAATCAAATACTGCTCAAAAATAAGCCTTATTTAGGGGGAGTTTGGCTGATGCATTATCTTGGTTTTGCAATGATTGCTGCATGCTTATGTATGGCATCCCCTCACCTCACCCATGCTCAGAACAATACCAATATGGTTGATCCGCATCAGCATCAAACACTCAAAAAAACGCTGCATTATCGTATTGCCGATATCGATCCGCGCTTTCATTTAAGTCAGCAACAAGTGCTCGAACTGACCCAGCAAGCAGCCAAAATCTGGGAACATGAAACGGGCCAGCAAAATTTTATTTACGATCCAGAGGCCGAATTTAGTATCAATCTGGTTTTTGATGAACGCCAACAACGAAGCACAGACCGTGTGCAGAGCCTGCAACAACTACAACAAGACCAGCAACAATGGAAAGATCAGAATCAACAATTACAGCACATGAAGGCCGAAATTCAGCAAAGCTCAGCCTTGATTGCCCATAAACAAGCTCAACTCAATTCGCAATTTCAACAATATAATCAAGATGTGCAGCGTTTTAATCAGCAACGTTCTTCTTCAAAAGCTTTAGCTGATCAATTCACACAACGACAAGCCGCCTTACAGCAACAATCTTTAGCTCTGCAACAGGAGATTCAACAGCATAATCAACGGACTCGACAGCTCAATCAGGATATCCAGTCACTCAATCAGAACAATCAACAACTGGTTGCATCGGCTAATCAGTTTAATCAGATCTTCCAGCCACGCCTATTCCACAAAGGGCATTTTAATGGCAAACAGATCATGATTTATGAGTTTTCCTCCACCAATGACCTGCGCTTAACACTGGCGCATGAGTTTGGACATGCTTTAGGCTTAGCGCATACCGATGATCCAAGCTCTTTGATGTACCCGATTATTCAACAACAGAACCTGCAAAAGTTTGCATTAACCGATTCAGACAAGGATCTAGTTAAAGCCATGTATTAAGTTTGAACCCAATGTGATTGATCCTTCAGATCGACTAGACTTAAAGTCTATTTTTTAAACAGTTAAATTCTTATTTTTATGTGAATAATATAATAAATTTTGGTGCATTATTTTATGTTCAGATGCTTTTGGATACGTAGCTGAATTTAAATAAAGGAGATAAGAATAAAAAATAAACAGTTGTTCTGATTTTATATTTTATTGTTTTTAGCTGCAAACTCACTATATTTACCCCTATTTTTCTTGATTTTTTCTACATTTGTATTTTTATTCATTTTCTAGAAATATTTCTTTAAACCACCAAATATCACTCAGCTCATCAATTTGACTACATGCTTAAATTGATTAAAATGCGACCTTTTTCAAGCTTTATCTCCCTTTATGCGTTCGTTTTCTCTCCTGCTGGTTGCATGTTTTTTCATGCTGGCCCAAGCGTCAGCTTTTGCTCAAATTTCCTCAAACACGTCCCAAACACAAATCCGTTATAGCACTGAACACCCTCTACGCTACCGGATTGCCGATCTTGATCCACGTCTCAATATCACACAACAGCAAATGATTGAGTTAAGTCAACAAGCTGCTGCTATCTGGGCAAAAGATACGGGACAAAATTATTTTGTCTATGATCCAGAAGCAAGCTTTGTGATTCATTTGGTGTTTGATCAACGCCAAGTGCGCAGCATGAAGCGTTCAGAAAATCTGAACCAGCTCGAGCAGGAACAACAGCACTGGTTAGACCAAAATCAGCAATTACAGCATTTAAAACAAAGCGTTGCCCGCTCAGAGACTCAACTTGAATTACAAAAGATTGATTACCAAAATAATCAGCAAAAATATCAGCAGGCCGTGCAAAACCTAAAAGCCTCAACCAAAAATCAAAAGCAAATCGCACGACTCGAGCAGCAACAACACACACTGCAACAGCAATCTGTAGATTTAGAGGCAAAAATTGCTGAACACAATCAACTGGTTCAACAATTCAACCGACAAACAGAGCAGTCTAAACAGTTGCATCAACAATTGGCTGAATCCGTGGCTGCATTTAACCAGACCTTTAAGCCTCAAATCCTTCATAAAGGCCAGTTTCACGGCCAACAGATTTTTATTTATGAATTTTCATCAATGGATGACTTACGTTTAACGCTGGCGCATGAATTTGGACATGCCTTAGGCCTAAAGCATACTCAAGATCCAAAATCCTTGATGTATCCGCGCATTAAAGAGCAGAATGCAAAAGATTTTCAGCTGACGGCTACAGATCTGGAATTATTAGGTTTTTCTCGGGAGCCTTAATCCTTATAAAATATAGGTGTTTTATCGATTATCACTTTCTTAGTAACAAGAATGGGTCGATTCTTTGGATTTATTCATGTTATTGTGGATGAAAACATCATATTTATCTTAATGGAGATCGGCATGAGTTATTATCATATCTTAATTGAAGTGAACGACCACATCAGTACGATTGAGCAGACTCGTGATATCGAATTCTTGAATATTGAAGACATTAGCCCCTTTCTCCATTCTATTTTAATTCCTTACTTCAACGAGCAAGAAGTTGAATTGGAAGATGAAAATGTCGCGTATGATGAGATTTTACATCTGGAAGTCAAACAGACCTTGTTACCCATCGAACATCTGATTGAAGAAGAACAAAAGCAGCTTCCAAGTGATACCGATGTCACCATTACCGCTTATGAGATTTTTAATGACCGTGATTTAAGTCAGGATGTGACTGCGGTGATTTTTGATATTTTAGAAGCTGTTAAATTAGATCCAGCACCTTAAAATAAAAAAGGTCTGCACGAGGCAGACCTTTTTTAATGAATCTTTTATTGCATCATTTGTTTGGCTTGTTCCTGACGAAAAGCACGTAAAATCTGCTGCCCCGCA
This sequence comes from Acinetobacter sp. YK3, assembly GCF_001729365.1. Lineage (NCBI taxonomy): Bacteria > Pseudomonadati > Pseudomonadota > Gammaproteobacteria > Moraxellales > Moraxellaceae > Acinetobacter > Acinetobacter sp. YK3. Next base: position 1,728 of record NZ_LZPJ01000023.1, on the reverse strand, counting down.
CGTCCTGTTGGATTTAAGCCTAAACGGGTTTGCTCCTGACGAATGGCCTGACGACTTTTATCACCAATCAATCCGTCAACTGCACCAATATCATAGCCACGTTGCACTAAAAACTGTTGAATTTCACGACGTTCTGCACGTGATGTACCAGCATCATCCGTTGGCCATGAAGTTAAAAATGGTGTACCACCACGCAAACGATCTGATAAATGCGCAATCGCTAAACCATAGCTTTCAGCCGCGTTATAGCTATAAATCGCATCAAAGTTTTTAAAGACCAAGAACACTGGACCATTTGCACCCGCTGGCGAAATCAGTCCTGCTGGCGTACTGCCAGATAAATTACCTTGAATCAGTGCTGTACCATCAGCTCGGGTGACCCCCCGCGCAATCCAGCTATTTAATGGCTTTTTATTACGGCGGCTTTCACCAGAAATCGACATACCTTGCGGAATTTTTACCTCAAAGCCCCACGGCATGCCTGTTTGCCACCCTGCCCGTTTTAAGAAATTCGCTGTTGAAGCCAAGGCATCTGTAGTACTAGAAACCAGATCACGGCGACCATCACCATCAAAATCCACCGCTAAACGTTCATAAGTCGACGGCATAAACTGGGTATGACCAAAAGCACCTGCCCATGAGCCATAAAGTTGATCTTGGGTTAAATCACCACGCTGTAAAATACGCATGGTGGCAAAAAACTCACCACGGAAATAACTTTGACGGCGGCCTTCACAACTTAAAGTCCCTAAAGCTTGTAATAAAGGATATTTACCCGAAATATCACCATAATTGCTTTCGACGCCCCACACGGCCACAACCGTTTCAGCAGGTACACCATATGCCTGCTCAACACGGTTCAATACAGCACGATGTTGGTTTAATTTTTGTTGTCCTGCCTGAACACGCTCGTTATCCACAAGGCCAGACAAATAATCCCAGATCGGTGTCGAAAATTCAGGCTGATAATTTAATTTATCAATCACAGAATAATCGGGCGTTAAATTTTGCGTATAGCGATCATAAGTCGCGCCAGAAACACCCGATGCGATTGCTTGCGAACGCAAATTGGCAATACAGCCCTGAAAATTAGAATTTGGCGTATAATTACTGGCAACAGGTGCTGTAGTGGCTGGTGTCGAAACGGTTGCACCATTAATGACCAGCTCGGCATGCGCCTGATTGAAAATAGTAAATAAGGCAGTGCCTAGAAAAAAAGAAAAATGACGTTTCATGACTGAACCAAAACTTTTAAATTTAAATTTCCTCTCCACCTTAACACGCTATATGAAGATGTATAGTTTGGAAACGTAACTTTGAATTCATTTCTCAGTTTTTAAATTTAAAACACTGCTTTTAAATTCATAATTCTAGCTTTATTTTAAATTTAAAAGTTATCAACAAGTCCAATTTAAATTCAAAAACACAATACTGGATAACTTGATCGTTTAAATTTAAAAAACTTATCCACTTTTAAATTCATTTTTTCGAGTTAAACGGTGAGTAATTCCAAGAAAACGATAAATTTTTATTTTTTATAGCATTATTTTAGGAAAAATAGATATCCACAGCCCATAATTTAAATTTAAAAAGCTAGTATTGCCTTAATTTTTAAATTTAAAACAAGATCTCAATTTTAAATTTAAAACGCAAAATAACTTATCCACTTTTATTTAAATTCAAATAAACGACGCAATTTTAAATTCAAAATACCAAAATAATTTATCC
>NZ_LZPJ01000022.1:0-14872 GCF_001729365.1 Acinetobacter sp. YK3 | reverse complement strand
TTTTGAAAATAAAAGAGTTAATTTTTTAAAATGTCTAGGCAAAATAAATAATAATTCCACTAGCTTATTTTGAAACAAATTTTACCAAAAGGTAAAAATACAAAGTTCTCACGTCTGATCTGGCAATATTCTCAATGACTTATAGGTGAAAGCTCGTTTTAAGACAGGGTATCATACGCGCTGATATCAAATAATGAGTCTAATTTATGTCCAGTTGGTTTCCAAAATGGCAGCCGTATCAGGGGACGGTCGATCATCGCCCTGTTGCGACAAATGAATATTTACCGCCCTTACAAAGCGCGGTACTGGGGGTTCAACACGCATTTGCAATGTTCGGCTCAACCGTACTTGCACCGTTATTGATGGGTTTTAGCCCGAACCTTGCCATTTTAATGTCAGGGATCTGTACCATTCTGTTTTTCTTTATGACAGGTGGACGAGTTCCGAGTTATTTAGGCTCAAGTTTTGCTTTTATTGGTGTGGTGGCAGCAGCAACTGGTCATATTACGGGTTCAGGTGCTAATCCAAACTTATCAGTCGCATTAGGCGGGATTGTGGTCTGCGGTATCGTATATGCCCTGATCGGTTTTGCGGTGATGCTGACAGGAACTCGCTGGATCGAAAAACTAATGCCACCTGTGGTCACAGGTGCGATCGTGATGATCATTGGTCTTAACCTTGCGCCCGTGACCATCAAAGGGGTTGCAGGTCAGCCTTTTGAAATGTGGATGGCATTAACCACCGTACTGAGTATGGGGATCATTGCGGTCTTTACCAAAGGGCTATTACAACGTTTATTGCTATTGATTGGCCTTTTAATTGCCTATGCAATTTATGCTATCGCCAGCAATGGTCTGGGTTATGGCAAGCCGATTGATTTCTCCCAAATCTCAGCGGCGCCATGGTTTGGTGTCCCAAGCTTCTCGCATCCTACTTTTGATTTGAATGCCATTCTGATCATTGCACCTGTGGCACTGATTTTAGTGGCAGAAAACTTGGGCCATATCAAGGCCGTCGGGGCAATGACAGGTGAAAACCTCACCCCACAACTGGGTAAAGCCTTTGTTGCCGATGGTGTTGCAACCACGTTATCAGGTGGTGTGGGTGCGCCGGGTATGACCACTTATGGTGAGAATATCGGGGTAATGGCGGTTACGCGCGTTTACTCAACACTGGTCTTTGTGATTGCAGGTATATTTGCAATTATTCTAGGGCTTTCACCTAAGTTTGGTGCAGTCATCAGTACTATTCCAAATGCGGTACTCACAGGTGCATCGATTGTTGTCTTTGGTTTAATCACCATCGCAGGCGCAAAAATCTGGATTGAGAATAAAGTCGACTTCTCAAACAATAAAAACCTGATCGTGGCTTCAGTGACCATTATTTTAGGTGCAGGTAACTTTGAATTATTGTTTGGTAACTTCAATCTCGGGGGTATCGGGACTGCAACTTTTGCAGCGATTTTCCTGAACCTGCTGTTTAATTTAAAAGATAAAAACTAAAATATTGAAGGCAGCCTCCTCGCTGCCTTTTTTTCATCTTGCACTTTTAGCCTATCTTTATCTCGCTCAGTTTTAGTATGATGGCCTTTTATATTTCAATACGTTCCGCTCATGCGTTTCGATTTCTTTGATTTACAACTGATTCTTCATATTGTGGCGACAGGCAGCCTGACCAAAGGCGCCGAGCTTTCAGCCATTTCCCTGCAAGCTGCCAGCGAGCGGATTAAAAAACTCGAACAATATTTTGCAACGCCCTTATTTATTCGACAAACAACGGGCGTTGAGCTGACCACCGCGGGGCATGCCTTGGCTGAGCATGCGCGACGCCTCATGCAGCAAAAAGATTTACTTGAACACGACATGCAGCGCTTTCGCCCCACGACACCTGAAGCACTGACTTTATGGTGTAATTCGTCTGCACAAAGTGAATATTTACCGCCCCTGTTACCGCAATATCTGATGTTACATCCCGAGATCAATCTCGACTTACACGAAGCAGAAAGTTCTGAAATTGTTGAAGCACTGACTCAAGGTGTAGCACGTTTAGGACTGGTCTCCAGCTTCTTTGATACGCGTCATTTGCAAACGCAGGAATTTGCCAGTGATCCATTGGTGCTGATCTGTCCAGCTCATCATACCTTGACCCAGCAAACACAACTGAATCTGGTCGATGCCTTAAATTATGGTTTTATTGGCCTGATGCCCCATCATTCTTTGCAACAATCGATTGAAACTCAAGCCAAGCTATTGGGCTTCAATATCCAGTATCGCCTACGTTTACCCAATTTTTCAGCCATTGCAGAGGTCGTCGCCAAAGGCGTGGGGATTGCAATTATGCCCGCGCGCGCAGCACAGCGTTTGCAGCCAGAGTATGATTTTCATGCAGTACAGTTACTGGGTGCTTGGGCGAACCGTAAACTCCTGTTAGCAGCACAGGATTTTTCTCAGCTGCCGCAAGGCTACCAATATTTTGCTGAATTCTTGATGCAACATCGTCCCTCTTGCTAAATGCAGTTAATGCGCAATCATATATAGGCCTAAGGCCATTAAGCCCATAAAAAATAAACGGCGAAAACGTTGCTCATTGAGTTGATAACGGATTTTTTTACCCAGCCACATCCCAAATAAAGCAGCCACTAAAGCCACCGCAGACAGTCGATAATCCAGCGTGATACCAGCCATCGGATTGTGATGCAGGAAAAAAGCCAAACAGAAGGTAGAAACGGTAAAGGTCAAACCTAGCGCCTGTACCACTTCATCCCGCTTCAAATGTAAGGACTGCAAATACGGCACCACTGGAATAATGACCACCCCTGTTGCAACGGTCACTGCGCCGCCAATATAGCCAACAATAGGCGACAACCAGCGCTCATATTTAGCCAGATGAGGTAGTCTTTTCACACAGAGGCCATACAGTCCATATAAAGCCAGCATACAGCCCAATAAAATCTCACTGCTGTGGCCCTGACTCTCGCTTAAAGTTGGTAAGAAGCTCCAGATCGAACCCACCACGATTCCAACCAGTAAAGTCCAGAAGCGGCGGATAAATAACCACACCCGACCTTCGGCAAACAGTTGCCAGATATTGGTGACCATCGAAGGAACAATCAATAAAGAGGCAGCCTGAAACGGGCTCATTGCAATGGTCAATAGACCCATAGAGACCGCAGGAAGACCCAGTCCGATCATGCCTTTAATCATGCCGGCAAAGGCAAAGACCACGATAATGATGGCTAGAAAAGTCACGCTTTAACTCCGATTTTGCATCGAAGCTATGCTACGGAAAAAACCGTCGCTTGCCCTATTCTTATTTTTGGGAGCAAGCCTCAATCAAAAGTTGAGGCCATTTTATATTTTTCTTCCAGCACATTGCTGAGAATACTTTCAATCATCCAGACCCGGTACAGACTATTGAAAACATAGCTGTGTCCATCAATCCTTAACTCCAATACAGGAAAGTCAGGCTGATGCTTCTGCTGGCACAATTCATCATTTTGTTTTAACTGTGCATCGATATCCTGTTCGGTCACCTGCTCAATGCCCAGACGTCTCTGCATCCGTTGAAAATGGGCTTTAAACGACAGGTCTTTGCCTTGTGTCCAGACCGATTCCAGAATCTCATGGATACCATCGACTTGCTGCTCTTCTGGCACACTATAGAACAGTCGTGCCATTTCATAGGTAGCTTCTCTGGTTGGTCGGCAGAATGGGGTAAATGCGACTTGTGTCCGTTTCGAGACACGGGTTGCCAGACTCCAGTCAAACCAGTCCCGACCGTGATAGCTGAGCGGATACACCTTCAACTGGATATTATAATAATTGGCCAGCTCTTCTTTGATATAAGCCAATAATAACCAGCTCATAGGGTCTTCAAGCGCGATATACAGATCTAGTTCTGGATGCAAGGCCTGCACTTCTGCCAAAGCCTCGCCATCGTTAATTAAATGCTCACGCCACTCGATATGGTTGATCAGGAAAATCGGATTCCCTGTCAGTAATTTCTGTTGTTTTAAACGGCGTGTCAGACGGAGTAAATCATCAACCGCCTGATATTTACGTTCACCAAATTCAAAATAACTGGCGATCACAGGCACATCTTTGAAAATACGCTCAGGATAATCTTGTGGTTTTTGATGCTGGGAGGCCATTGCATATAAGGTACGCAATTTACCGTATTGCTGTTGCCACAACATGTGGAAGACATCTTCGAGTAAATGTAAGAAGTTTTGTTCTCTGAGGGGGGTATTTCTTAGAATTGTTTCAGCTTGTTGTAATGCTTCTGCACTCGGTATTTCAGGGGTTTCATCGAAACCAAAACGATGCTGCTTGGCAAGGATCTTCGCATCATTTAAACAATAGCTTTGCCAGTCTTGCTTGGACATGCCATTCGGAGGCTCTGCATCTTGCCTCGAAATAATGACTTTTAAGGGTTTGAGTTCATCACTCAGGATTTCATTGAGCTGATCAAGCTCTTGCACCGCAAGATAGCTATAAACATCGTCTAGACGTAGGTAAATACTTAAACCCTGTTCCGTAGGTAATTCCGCTTGACGAGAAGGTTTCTGGTAGAACCAACTCGATCGTATGGGATCAAACCAACGACGTAACAAAGACATGTCGATAGCCTCTAATGGTCATAAATTGAGATATGGATAAGTTTGCTCAAACCTGAGTCAGAACAGGTGAGCCAATAAGTATGTTCAGTATCTTATAAAATGAGACAAAAGTCCCCCTTAATTGAAAGAGGGACTCAAAGGGATTACAAAACTCGTACTGCGCCTTTGGCTGCGCTGGTCGAATGCATTGCGTAAATCTTCAATGACTTAGACACTTTACGTTTACGTTCTTCCGCAGGATGCCAGCCTTTCGCGTCCTGAACTGTACGGCGATGCGCCATGGTCGCATCATCGATATCAAGGTGAATAGTACGGTTTGGAATATCAATCTGAATGGTATCGCCATCTTCAACCAAACCAATTGCACCACCTTCAGCCGCTTCTGGAGAAACGTGACCAATCGACAGGCCTGAAGAACCACCCGAGAAACGACCATCGGTAATCAAGGCACAGTCTTTACCCAAACCTTTCGATTTCAGGTAACTGGTTGGGTACAACATTTCCTGCATACCTGGTCCACCACGTGGGCCTTCGTAGCGAATGACCACGATATCGCCTGCCACGATTTTATGATCCAGAATTGCTTCTACTGCCGCATCCTGACTTTCAAAAACGCGTGCTGTACCCGTGAATTTCAGGATTGATTCATCCACACCTGCGGTTTTTACGATACAGCCATCTAATGCGATGTTGCCGTAAAGCACAGCCAGACCACCATCTTTAGAGAAAGCATGTTCAGCATTACGAATTACGCCTTTCTCACGGTCGCCATCTAGAGTTGAATAATAACGATTTTGCGAGAACGCCACCTGCGTTGGAATACCGCCCGGTGATGAACGATAGAATTCATAAACATCAGCATCTTCAGTACGGATAATATCCCACTTGTCCAAAGCATGTTTTAACGTTGGTTCATGTACAGTTGGACATGACGTATTCAGCAAATTGGCGCGATCCAGCTCACCTAAAATCGCCATGATCCCGCCCGCACGGTGTACATCTTCCATATGTACGTCTTGTTTTGCTGGTGCAACTTTTGACAATACTGGAACCTGACGAGACAAACGGTCGATATCATCCATGGTGAAATCAACTTCGGCTTCGTGCGCCGCTGCAAGTAAATGCAATACGGTATTGGTTGAACCGCCCATTGCAATATCAAGCGTCATGGCATTTTCAAATGCCGCTTTGGTTGCAATTGAACGTGGCAAAATGCTGTCATCATTTTGTTCATAATAACGTTTCGCCAATTCCACAACCAAACGACCTGCTCTTAGGAACAGTTTTTCACGGTTGGCATGCGTTGCCACGATTGAACCATTACCCGGTAAAGATAGGCCCAATGCTTCTGTTAAACAGTTCATTGAGTTTGCTGTGAACATCCCTGAACATGAACCACAGGTTGGACATGCTGAACGTTCAAAAGCCTGTACTTCTTCATCGGTATAGCTTTCATCGGCTGCAACCACCATGGCATCAACCAGATCAATGGCCTTTTCATCGCCACGGAATTTGACTTTACCCGCTTCCATTGGCCCGCCAGACACGAACACCACAGGGATATTCAGGCGCATTGCTGCCATCAACATTCCTGGTGTGATCTTGTCACAGTTCGAAATACACACCATCGCATCGGCGCAGTGTGCATTAACCATGTATTCAACCGAATCGGCAATCAAATCACGTGATGGCAGTGAATACAGCATCCCGTCATGCCCCATTGCAATACCGTCATCGACCGCAATGGTATTAAATTCTTTTGCCACACCACCAGACGCTTCAATTTCTCTCGCAACAAGTTGACCTAAATCTTTGAGATGCACGTGACCTGGAACAAACTGGGTAAATGAGTTGACCACCGCAATAATTGGCTTGCCAAAATCTTCATCTTTCATACCGGTCGCACGCCATAAACCACGCGCGCCCGCCATATTTCTTCCATGTGTTGATGTTTTTGAACGATAATCAGGCATTTTGTATTCCCAACAAGTTTGTGCTCGAGACGAATAGGACATTCGCTCTGGCGAAATGATACTGAGCTCTCTGCATCATACTACAAGTTATCGTTTAACAGATGACCAACAGGCCTATCTTTTTTTGTACAAAAGCAATTAATCCACCTGATTAGGGACTCATCACTTTTTCGCTTATAATTTGAAGCAAGTTTTAGTTGGATTGTCTTTGTGAAAATCATTTTTGCTGGTACGCCTGAATTTGCGGCAACCGCATTGGCGGCATTATTAAAAACATCACACCAGATCATTGCGGTTTATACCCAGCCTGACCGTAAAGCCGGCCGTGGGCAAAAACTCACCCCCTCTCCTGTTAAACAGTTAGCACTTGAACATGGTTTACCGGTTTATCAGCCTTTGAATTTTAAAGCATCGACAGAAGAAGGCTTGGCAGCTCGACAAGAACTTGCAGCCCTTGGCGCAGATGTCATGGTCGTGGCCGCTTATGGCCTGATCTTGCCACAAGCAGTTTTGGATACCCCGAAATATGGCTGTTTAAATATTCACGGTTCATTACTGCCACGCTGGCGTGGTGCTGCACCGATCCAACGTGCCATTGCGACAGGCGATGCTGAAACAGGCATCACCATCATGCAAATGGCTGCTGGTCTGGATACGGGCGACATGATGTATAAAACCTATTGTCCAATTACAGCCGAAGATACTTCTGCCAGCTTGCACGATAAACTGGCGGATCAAGGCGCCGAAGCGATTTGTACCGTGCTTGAATCCGAACAAAGCTTGCAGGAATTCATTGAAAAACGTGAAGTGCAAGATGAAGCGTTGACGGTCTATGCACACAAACTGGTGAAAGCAGAAGCACGTATTGACTGGAACCAGAATGCGGTACAAATCGACCGTAATATCCGTGCCTTCAATCCGTGGCCTGTGGCGTTTATCCAACTAGATGAAAGCAATGCCTTACGTGTGTGGGGTTCAATGCTTTCTCAACATCAAAAAACTGATGCACAAAGCGGTGAGATCCTTGCGATTGATAAACAAGGCGTTCACGTTGCCTGCGGCGACAATACCGCGGTGTGCCTCACCAGTCTGCAATGGCCAGGTGCTAAAGCCCTAAATCCTGTACAAATTGCCCAAACTCAAAAATTGCATATTGGACAAATTCTCCCATGAGCCAATCATCTACAAAAAATTTAAATCTACGTGCACAAGTAGTCAAAACACTTTTGGCCGTTCAAAATGGGCAATCTTTGTCTTCTGTTCTGAATCAACATATCAATATCGTTTCTGAACGTGACCGTGGTTTATATCACGAACTCACTTTAGGCTGTTTACGCCAATGGTTTTCTTTAAAAGCAATTACCCTGCCATTGCTGACAAAACCATTAGACAATGAAGCGCTAGAAAGTTGTTTATATCTTGGTTTATATCAAATCTTATGTACGCGTATTCCTGTACATGCGGCGATTTCAGAAACGGTAAATGCTTCTAAGCAACTCGGTTTTGAGCCAATGAGTGGTTTGGTCAATGCGATTCTGCGTCGTGTTTCACGTGAAACAGCTGAATTTGAAATAGCGTTGAATAATACGCATGGCTTACCAAGCTGGTTATTCAAGCGACTTAAAAAAGATTGGCCTGAGCAAGCAGAATCTCTATGCCAAGCCTTAAAACAAGTCGCACCACTGACCCTGCGTATCAATGAACGCCAAGTCAGTCGTAACGAATATTTAGAGATTTTGGACGAAGAGCAGATTGATGCTCGTCCTTGCATGCTTTCAGATGTTGGTATTGTTCTGGAGCAAACGGGCAATATTACCCATTTACCGGGTTTTGAAGAAGGTGGTTTTTCTGTTCAGGATGAACATGCCCAATTGTGCGCAACGCTTTTACCGAACTTAGATAATAAAGTTGTTGTCGATGCCTGTGCTGCACCAGGTGGCAAAACTGCGCATATTCTTGAGCGCTTTAACCCTCAAAAACTGATTGCGCTTGATCATGATGCCAAACGTTTATTGCGTGTTTCAGAAAATTTAGAACGTCTTGCCTTAAATGACAACAATGTTGAGATTATTACCGCTGATGCGACCACTTGGCAGGCACCAGAACCTGTCGATTGTATCGTGCTGGATGCGCCTTGTTCTGCAACAGGTGTGATTCGTCGTCACCCCGATATTCGTCTGTTAAGACAATCAACCGATATCGCGCAAACGGTGGCCTTACAGCAACAGATTTTGCAGCAGATGTGGCAACAACTCAAAGTTGGCGGTACCTTGCTGTATATCACCTGCTCGATTCTGAAAGCTGAAAATGAGCAACAAATGGCGGCTTTCTTTGCAGAGCATGCAAATGCCGAAGAAATCAAAATTGAAGCGGATTGGGGCATTGAACAGCGCTATGGTCGTCAATTACTTCCTTCTGCACAATCAGGCGATGGTTTCTATTATTGCCGAATTAAGAAACTAGCTTAAGCAAAATAAAAAAGCAGGCTTTAGGCCTGCTTTTTTTGAATCTGTTTTTTTAAAGCGTATGATGATCTTTCACTTCTTCCAGAACATCATCAAGTTCTTCTGGATTTTTCATCAGATGCAGAATCGATAAAGCCAATCCGCCCCATAAAAATACCATTGAAATGATCATCATCACAATTGCTGAAGTATTCATATCGGCTCTCCTAGCGATCTTTGATTCTACTGAGTACAAGTGCAACGACAGCACAGAAGATTACGCAGCCCCATCCAAATATGCCTTGTAAGCTCATGCTATAACTATCGTAACCGTTTTTCACCAGATTAAACACGGTCATGCTTAAAGTCGTTAACAAGATCAACGAGGTAATTACAGTTAAGGTGAAATCCCAGCCTTTGCCTAATTGAATGGTCGAAATACGGTTCACGTGATCACGCAGTTCACGCAAGGCAGAACGTTTAAACCAGGCAATACTAATAATTGAAATCAACGCACCACCAATAATACCGATGTTATTGATGAAGTGATCCACGATATCAACCAGTTTAATCGCATTCACACTTGAGAATAGGATGACTGAAACCAGTGCACTACCACCACCAATAATGGTTACGGCTTTAGTACGGCCCCATTTCAACTTATCCTGCATTGCTGCAATTGGCACTTCCAGAATACTCACCATTGAAGAAATACCCGCAACGAAGAGTGATGAGAAGAACAATAAGCCAAATAAGTCAGCACCAGCACCTAAGCTTGAAATGATTTTCGGGAAAGCGATAAACGCTAAACCAATACCACCACTCACCACATCGTGTACTTCTTTACCAGCCGTATGCGCCATAAAGCCCAACGCAGCAAAGATACCAATACCTGCCAAGATTTCAGTTGATGCATTGGCAAAGCCAACGATCAAGCCAGAACCCGTTAAGTTGGTTTTTGGTTTGAGATAAGAGGCATAAGTCACCATGATCCCGAAGCCAACTGACAGCGAGAAGAAAGTATGACCATAAGCCGCTAACCACACTTTATAATTCATCATCGCAGACCAGTTCGGGGTAAAGAATGCATTTAAGCCCTCTGCCGCACCCGGTAAACGTAATGACTGAATCACCAAAATTGTAAATAGAACGAAGAGTAATGGCATGAAAATCTTATTCGATAATTCAACGCCTTTTTTAACGCCGCCATATAAAATGATTAAAGTGAGCGCCCAGATCCCAACAATTGGCCAGAACAAATGACTCACGAATTGTAGATCAAAGCCTGTCGCTTTCGAGGTCTGCAAATACGTATTGAAGAAGAAACTTTCAGGATCACTGCCCCATGCCTGACCAATCGAGAAGTACACATAACTTCCCGCCCATGTCAGTACGCTGGCATAGTACAAACCAATGATGATACACACACAGACTTGCCACCAGCCTAGCGTCTCACCACCTTTGAATAACGCACGATACGCTTTTGGTGGGGAGTTACGCGCACGATGACCTGTGGCATAGTCTAAAAAGAGAAGAGGTAAACCAGCGGTAATCAACGCCAGTAAATAAGGGATAAGAAACGCTCCGCCGCCATTTTCATAAGCGACATACGGGAACCGCCAGATATTACCTAAACCTACAGCTGAACCTACAGCTGCAATAATAAAACCAGATCGTGATGTCCAGTTTTCACGAGAATCTGCCATAAAACACCTAAATTTGTCCTGCTGACCTTCCATGCTGCTTTCAGTTTTTTATTATCCAACAGACATGAAAATGCCATAAAAAATCTTGTTTTGTTTGGATGAAACTTCAACCTTGTGAGCTTCTTATTTTCAAGACCAAACAAACAAAAAACCAAACCATCTTCCTTAAAGATTGGGCATTGTTTTTCTGCTTTTAATAGCCGAACAATACCTGTTTTTATTTATTTTTACTGTAAATTCTGCAAGAAAATATCAGCTTTTCAGAACAATTGATTATTTTTCAACTGCCTGTAAATTTGACCTTGCAGTCAATCTATAAAAATCAAGTACATAAAACAGGCAAGCCAAATCCTCACCACGCTTTTCCTCCTCTATTGTTTAATTGCCAAAAGTCTTTGTTCTTGCATATCACGGATAGCTGAATGGATGCCTTCGCGACCTAAACCAGAATCTTTTACGCCCCCATAAGGCATATTATCGACGCGGAACGTCGGGACATCATTAATGATGACACCGCCCACATCCAGATGATCCCACGCATACAGCATTTTATTGAGATTTTGCGTATAGACGCCTGCCTGCAAACCAAAGCGGCTTTGATTAATGGTCGCGATTCCCTGCTCAAATTCCTTAAATTTTTCTAAAATGGCCACTGGGCCAAAAGCTTCATCTTTATAAATTTCCAGCTTGGCATCGACATTTTCCAGTAACACAGGTTCAAACAAAACACCTTGTAAACTACCACCAAGCAGGACTTTCGCCCCTTTCTTCTCAGCCTTATCAATCCATTTTTTTAAGCGTAATGCTTCCGCCTCTTTAATCATCGGGCCAACCAATGTGGTACTTAAAGCAGGATCATCGGCTTTAATTTTTTTCAGTTTGGCGATGAGTTTCTTTCTTAGCTCAGTATAAATATCTGCATGTACTAAAATCCGTTGCACACTGATACAGACCTGCCCTGCATGCCCATAAGCAGCACTTATCAAGCGATCAATCAAAGCATCATCAATGCTTGTATCTGCATCAATCAGGACTGCTGCATTGCCACCCAGTTCCAGCGTGACTTTCTTGCGACCTGCCCGCGCCTTCATATCCCAACCGACCTGATCTGAACCCGTAAAGCTGAGTAATTTAAAACGATCATCAGTCACTAAAATATCCGCCGCCTCACGATTACAAGGCAATATTGACCAAGAACCTTTGGGCAAATCCGTTTCAGCCAATACAGCCGCTATCTTTAAGGCACTGATCGGGGTAAAACTGGCAGGCTTCAACACAAAAGGACAGCCCGCTGCAATCGCAGGTGCAATCTTATGTGCCACCAGATTGAGAGGAAAATTAAATGGACTAATTAAAGAAACCGCACCAATCGGTACATGCTTCACCATGCCACGAAACTGCGCGGCAGCGGGTGTGACCGCCAAAGGGATTAATTGTCCATCATCGAGCTGCGTCACCGCGTCTGCGGCCAATTGAAAAGTATTAATTAAACGTTCTACTTCAGCACTTGCTGCACCACGTGGCTTGCCACCTTCTGCAATCAGTATCTCGGTCAGTTCATCCCGCAATTCATTAAAACGCTTTACACAATGCAGTAAGATTTTTTGTTTTTGAAACGGTTTTAAGGCTGCCATCTCAGCTTCAGCCTTCACCGAAGCCGATATTGCTTTTTCAAGCACTTTAGCATCCGCCAAGGCGACTCGCGCATAAACGGTATTATTATACTTATCATGGACTTCAAGCCATTGACCTGTTGTAACGGCTTTCCCAGCCACATAAAGCGGATAATCCACCACACTTTGTTTATCCGTCATTATTATTTATTCCTTTATAAAAATTTAAAATTAGACTACTGCATATTTACCAAGATCACTATATGATTCGCCCATTCATAGGTGAATTCACAACAATTCATTACTGTTTTCGATATTAATTAGGATAATGCAATGAAATTATTAAAAATATCAATGCTTGCTTTAGGAACGAGCATTTGTGGCCTAGCGCAAGCCGATGTTATTGGTGTTAAAGGCGACCTTAGCTACTGGAACTACAATGGCGAAGCCAATATGGCCGACCAAAGCGCTGCGCCTGATCAGGATCTTAAACGTAAAGGTTCAGCTCAAGTATCCCTTGCTGTTGAGCATCCAATTCCATTGATTCCCAATGCAAAAATCCGTTATGTAAATTTAAAAACAGAAACTGATCATAAAGTTGCAGGTCAACCTGTTTACGACCTTAACATCGATCATACCGATTTCATTTTATACTATGAAATTTTAGATACGATTGTAAATGCTGATGTCGGTTTAGGAGCAACGAACTTAAATGGTGATGTCAAAACCCTCAACATCAGCAAAACAGATATCGATAAAACTGTACCTGTGATCTATGGATCGGCGGGAGTAAAACTGCCATTTACAGGCTTGAGCGCGAAAGCAGAACTCTTATATAGCAACTTTAATGATGCCAAAATCACGGATGCTCAAGCAGAATTACAATACAACTTTATCGACAATCTATTGGTGGATGTTGGTCTGAAAGCAGGCTACCGTATCTTGGATATTAAGCTAGATGACTATGAAAAAAATGACCTTAAATTTAACTTTAAAGGTCCTTATATTGGCTTAGATGTACATTTCTAAGACCTAAAATACATAAAAAAACGGAATTTTATGATTCCGTTTTTTTATGGGAAACGACTTTTTCCTCCTTCATGTACGCCAAAACGTACACAGATCGCAGCCATTGGCGAATATCCCGAACTCAACTTTTCACCTATCATACAAATTATAGAGAGACAGGAAGTCTCATTGAGAATAATAAGACACACAGGAAGTGGTCGTTAATAGGATATCAACGACATAAGCTGAATATGAAGAAGCCCCGTCAGGATGATGGGGCTTCTTTTTATCTATCATTTTTATCTGCGACTTAAAGACTTTTAAGATATGCGACTACATCATGATGCTCTGCCATTTCGGCAAGCTGTAGCGCTGTATATTCGCTCTTATACGCCACATTCGCACCTTTACTCACTAACAGCTTCACTACCGCTAGATGATCATTCTCGGCAGCCGCCTGTAACGCGCTATAGCCTTCATCATCGGTCTGGTTTGGATCTATTCCCTCTACCAATAGCTGCTCGACTTGTTCCACATCACCAAGGGATGCCCAATACACTAGCTCAGGAAGATGCAGTTCATCATTATCTTCAGGGAGTGGAGAGATAGAGTTGAGTTTCATAATTTAATTATCCAATTTTTGAGATTCTAAAATTAATTTCTCAAGCTTCAACTTTGTAATACGTTGGTTATAACTATAAAAGTCATCTTGAGATTCTGCACCAGAGAGCTTTTTGTCCGATTGATTAGCTAGCCAATCCTGAAACTCCGCGATTTCATGGAATATGCTAATGATTCCACTATATCTGTTTTCGCTATTTTGATAATGCTCTAAGTCTGGATATCCATCAAAAAAGTGAGTATAAAAAATATTCTGCCCATCAACGTAAAACCCAGTTCCACAATATTCTTTATGATAATTACTAATTTGCTTCCGCTTTATTAGGTACTGTACAACGTTAAACGCTAAAGCTTCTCCAAATTTCTGCTCACTATTCACTTTCTTCCACCAAATATCATGTCACTTGCATACTAATTTAAGATAGATATAGGCCTAACTATATCCGATTTATTTTTTGTTGTTTAAGGCATTCTATCATTTCATCAAATACATTTTGTCCCATAGTTGTTCGCACAAGGTCATTTAAACCACCTGATAGAAAGTCAGACCAAGTCGCACTTGTGGAACCAGAAGACATTGCATATCGACCACTAGCAATCCCTACCTTTTGATCTGACGTAATAAAAGCTATATAAAGCTTTTCTCCTGGATTATCGAGAACCCATTTGCGAATTGTTCTAGGTGCTTGATATTGTTGCTTAGGTTTTTCTAACCACTTCCATACTAAAAAACCTAAATAGACAATTCCAATAGCTGATAAAAGTGTATGGAAAATCATCTCAGTCCTAATATCATCTCTTATTTGCATTTAATCAGGATAAAAATAGCACGACTCTTTAAATATTGACCTATATTTTTTTCCATGCATAAAAAACACCCCTAACCGTC
>NZ_LZPJ01000021.1:0-25963 GCF_001729365.1 Acinetobacter sp. YK3 | reverse complement strand
GCAAATAAATCGTATTCATCTGCATCGGTAATTTCGACTTCAAGCAAATCACCTGCTTTAATCACACTCTTATCGATATCTTCAACAAAAACGTTGCCATCAATTTCTGGCGCATCTGCATAAGAACGTGCAACAGCAACTGGGAATTCATCTTCCAGACTATCAACCAGCACCGTCATTTTCTGACCAATACGCTTTTGTAGTTTTGCTGCTGAAATGGCTTGTTGCACTTCCATGAAGCGTTCATAACGCTCTTGTTTGATCTCTTCTGGCACATGATCAGGAAGATCGTTTGCAGTTGCACCTTCAACTGGTGAATAGGTAAAGCAGCCGACACGATCTAACTGCGCTTCTTTTAACCATTCCAGCAAAATTTGGAAATCTTCTTCAGTTTCACCAGGGAAACCCACCACGAATGTTGAACGAATCACCAATTCAGGGCATTTTTCACGCCACAATTTAAGGCGCTCTAAAGTATTTTCACTATGCGCTGGTCGCTTCATCAATTTTAAGATGCGCGGACTGGCATGCTGAAAAGGGATATCTAAATATGGCAGGATTTTGCCCTGCGCCATCAAATCAATCGCAGCATCAACATGTGGATATGGATAAACGTAATGTAAACGCACCCAGATGCCTAACTGACCGAGGGCTTCACACATGTCATAGAATTTGGTTTTAACAGGCTGACCATTCCAGAAATCAAGCTTATATTTGGTGTCTACACCATAAGCAGAGGTATCCTGAGAAATGACCAGAATTTCTTTTACACCAGCACGTTTTAATGCAGCGGCTTCATCCAGCACTTTTCCGACCGGACGAGACACAAGGTCGCCACGCATACTTGGGATAATGCAGAATGTACAACGGTGATTACAGCCTTCCGAGATTTTTAAATAAGCATAATGCTTCGGTGTTAAACGAACACCTTGCTCAGGGACTAAGTCAATAAATGGGTTGTGTTTTGGCGGTGCTGGTACATATTCATGTACTGCTTCCATTACATCTTGATAGGCTGCTGCACCTGTAACTTTAAGAACATTTGGGTGCATCTGGCGAATTTTATCTTCGTCTTTACCTAAACAGCCTGTAACGATGACTCGGCCATTTTCGCTCATGGCTTCGCCAATCGCGTCTAAAGACTCTTGTACTGCAGATTCAATAAAACCACAGGTATTTACAACTACCAGATCCGCACCATCATAATCTGATGCAACTTGATAACCTTCAGTCTTTAACTGAGTTAAAATTCGTTCAGAATCTACCAATGCCTTAGGACAACCTAAAGATACAAAACCGACTTTGGGGGTCTTCATGAATCTGCGCTCCACTTGAATCGGCGTATTGTATGACTTTTCTTGGCTTACGCATAGCTGCAAAGCCATCTCTTTGTGTAATGCACCAAAATACGACCAAAATTTTAAATAAAATCCACAAGCGCACTATTTTGGAACATAATAATTTATTGAAATCACTGCATGTATGTGAAAAATACTGCATAAATCCCTTTTTTTAGAATTAAGTTGTTGAAATTTCATTAATACAAAGTTGGCTTGTATTTTGCATAAAGTACATTTTAGAAGTTAATGGCTATTCATTAAAATTTATATTTATTGCGCCATTTTAAAACAGGATGATTCACAAATGGATCAACAGAACATTATCGACTATCGACTCTTAGTAGATAATTTGAGCACTGCCATTTTACTGGTCGATAGTCAGCTTAATATTTTTTATTTAAATTCTGCTTGTGAAGCATTATTTGATATCAGTTTGCTGCGTGCATCGGGTCAGCCTGTTCTTAACTTGTTACATGCACACGACGACACATTCAACACACATGAAGCATTATTAAACACTTTGGAAAGTGGACAACACTACACCCGTCGCGAAGCGGTCATTAATGTTAACTTTAAAGCGATTCATGTCGACTATACCGCTTCTCAACTGAATGCGGGCAAAAGCTATCACCCTCTTTTATTGATTGAACTCAACCCGATTGACCGTATGTTGAAAATTTCAAAAGAAGAAAATCTGGTTCAACAGCATCAAGTGGCTCGCCAGTTAGTGCGTGGTGTTGCACATGAAATTAAAAACCCGTTAGCAGGTATTCGTGGTGCGACTCAATTACTGGCACGTAGTTTAAATGATGATCGCTATGGTGAATTTACCGACATTATTATTAGTGAAGTCGATCGTTTGACCAATCTGGCGGATACGATGCTCGGCTCACGTCAATTACCGAGCTATGAACATGTCAATGTACATGAGCCACTGGAACGTGTTCGCTCGTTAATTGCCAACCAGACAAAAAAGAAAATCAAGATTACCCGCGATTATGACCTTTCATTACCCGATGTCATGGCAGACCGTGATCAACTGATTCAGGTCATGCTCAATATTAGTGTGAATGCTGTGCAGGCTATGACCGAAAATAAAGACTTTTTTACTGACTCAGAACCAGAGCTGGTGTTGAGAACCCGCATCCAGCGTCTAGTCACGATTAACGGCGTCCTCAATCGATCAACCGTGCGTATTGATATTGAAGACAATGGCCCTGGAGTTCCCGAAAGTATTCTGGAATCTGTTTTCTATCCTTTAGTCACAGGACGCGCCAAAGGTACAGGACTGGGACTCAGTATTGCTCAAAATATTATGCATCAACATAACGGAATGATTGAATGTCAATCAGTTCCAGGAAAAACCGTATTTAGCTTATATCTACCTTGGGAGTTAAACCATGTCACGAAATAAAATTTGGGTAATAGATGACGATCGTGCCATGCGTTGGGTACTGGAAAAAACCTTTAAAGAGGAAGGTTTCGATGTCACCAACTTTGAAGAAGCCCAAACTGCGCTTGAACGCTTACATGAGGATGCACCGGATGTCATTCTGACTGACATTCGTATGCCTGGGATTGATGGCTTAACTTTCCTTTCTAAAGTGAAGAATACTCATCCTGACTTACCTGTCATTATTATGACCGCACACTCAGATTTAGAGTCTGCTGTCTCAAGTTATCAAACAGGTGCATTTGAATATCTACCGAAGCCTTTTGATATTGATGAAGCATTAGCGCTGGTTAATCGCGCAATTTTGCATATTAATAAGTTACAACAACAAGAAGCCACCAAAGCGGCTTCTCCATTACAGTCGACTGAAATCATCGGTGAATCGCCTGCGATGCAGGAAGTTTTCCGTGCCATCGGTCGCTTGTCACAATCGCATATTACCGTATTGATTAATGGTGAATCGGGTACAGGTAAAGAGTTAGTTGCTCACGCCTTACACAAGCATTCACCTCGACGCGCCAAACCTTTTATTGCGCTGAATATGGCGGCGATTCCAAAAGACCTGATCGAAACCGAATTATTTGGTCATGAAAAAGGTGCTTTTACAGGTGCAAATACGCAACATCAGGGTCGTTTTGAACAAGCCAATGGCGGTACTTTATTCCTTGATGAAATCGGTGATATGCCCTTTGAAACCCAAACACGTTTACTTCGTGTTCTGGCAGATGGTGAATTCTATCGTGTGGGTGGACATATTCCCGTTAAGGTGGATGTACGTATCGTTGCGGCAACCCATCAAGATCTAGAGAAACTAGTCAATGAAGGCCGTTTCCGTGAAGACCTTTATCATCGTTTGAATGTGATTCGAATTCACATTCCAAAACTGTCTCACCGTAGCGAAGACATCCCAATGCTGGCACAGCATTTCTTGGCACGTGCAGGTAAAGAGCTTGGTGTCAGTCCAAAAATCTTACGTACTGAAACCACAGATTATATGCAACAGCTTCCTTGGCCCGGAAATGTTCGTCAATTAGAAAATACTTGTCGCTGGTTAACAGTGATGATCACGGGGCGTGAGGTTTATCCTGAAGACCTACCTGCTGAACTGAAACAAGCCTCTGTCCAAAAGACAAGTGATAGTCAAGCAGCATCAAATACCAGTCCTGCTTTAGTTGAGCGTATCGCAGTTCATCATTGGGATGAGTTATTAGGTCAATGGGCAATCCAGAAACTTAAAAATGGCGAAATGAAGATTCTTGATATCGCCACCCCAATGTTTGAACGTACGCTGATTAATGCAGCCCTACAACAAACGCGCGGTCGTAAACGTCATGCAGCTGAACTTTTAGGCTGGGGCCGTAATACTCTGACTCGGAAATTGAAAGAACTGGGTATGGACTCGACAGATGACGATGAAGAGGAAGAAAGCCGCTCTGCTTAAATAACACCAAAAAGCGAGTCGAAATGACTCGCTTTTTTAACACTTTGAGATCTTTTGAAACATAGCTAAATTTCATAGTCATACAATAGATATGGTTTTTGTTATACTAGTAGCACCCCAACATCCCAAAAGTAAATAATGACCGATCTTTGTTATCCAAGCTGTAGTAAACCGCAAACCCGTCGAGGACATGAACGTCGCCTTGCCCTATTATTGTGCGCAACCGATTTATTTCTTGAGAAAGGTTATGAAGCGGTTTCTCTGGATGATATTGTCAATCATGCGGGTGGTTCAAAAACCTCTATTTATAAATATTTTGGCAATAAAGAAGGTTTGTTTACCGCGATTTGCGATTATCGTCGGGAAGTTTTCTTTCAAGGGGTATGTTTGCCTTATGTTCCAGAAAAAACTGATTTAAAAACCTACCTGACCCAGACACTGCATCGTTTTTATCAGCATATTATTCAGCCTGAAAATATTGCTTTTATGCGCATGTTTACTGAACAATCACAAAAAGATATCCAGCTCGCTCATTATTTCTATAATCAATGCGCTCTCAATATTCAAAACACCATTGCCTATGCACTTGAGCATGCACATAACAACAATGAAATTTTCTGTGCTCAACCTAAATTTTCTGCAATGATGTATTTTGGTACGCTAAGAGATGTCGAATGGCGCAATCTCATGGGGTTAGATGTGCCAGAAAATGATATCGAAATCATTGATTATATTAACTATTCTGTAGACTTGTTTTTAAAAGCTCATCAAAACCCAGGGCCTGCTTCCACTTTATAAACGAGTTGCGTTGTAGGCTAAAAATTCATCAGACAAGGCATGAAATGCAGGCAATGGCTATTCCCTTGCCAAGTTTCATAACGAAGTATGAGGGATTTTTAGCCACAACCCTTTGGGACAGGGATATTTTTTGCCGCTACTGCGTTATGTTTCTCTCATTTAGATCACTAAATTTCGCAAAACATGTCTTGTATCGTCTAAAAAATATCCGCTGTCGCAACCATAGATAAAATGGCAGCAGGCCCTTAATTCTTTTGCATTTTCTTGAACCTATAGTATAGTAGTCAATTCTTTTTTATCCACCACTCGTCAAACAACAATTAATTATTGATTTTTCTCAATAATTATTGTGGGAGTAGCTATGGCGCTTCGGCATTTCCTAACTTTACGTGACCTATCCACACTAGAACTGCAACGCATTTTAGATCGTGCACAAGAACTCAAACGCATGCAACATAGTCATACGCTGTACCAACCGTTTGCAGGTAAAGTTTTAGGAATGATTTTCGAGAAATCGAGTACACGTACACGTATTTCTTTTGAAGCGGGTATTTGCCAATTCGGTGGTAGCGCGATCTTCCTTTCTCCACGTGATACACAATTAGGACGTGGTGAGCCAATTGAAGACTCAGCTCGTGTTATTTCAAGTATGCTGGATATCGTGATGATCCGTACTTTCGGACATGACATCGTAGAACGTTTTGCATCATATTCAAAAGTTCCAGTCATCAACGGCCTGACCGATGATCACCACCCTTGCCAGCTACTTGCTGACTTGCAAACTTTTCAGGAACACCGCGGTAGCATCGAAGGCAAAACGGTTGCATGGATTGGTGATGGCAACAATATGTGTAACTCATATATTGAAGCTGCACATATGATGGGCTTTAAACTTAAAATTGCTTCACCTGAAGGTTATGAGCCAAAACCTGAATTTTTAGCTGAATTTGCGGATTGCGCAGAAGTATTCAATAAAGCAGAAGATGCCGCTGTCAATGCCGACCTGATCGTCACTGATGTATGGGCAAGCATGGGACAGGAAGAAGAACAGAAGCTACGTGAGAAAGCCTTCTCAGATTTTCAGGTTAATGAAAAACTCATGGACTTGGCGCATCCTGATTGCCTCTTCATGCACTGCTTACCAGCACACCGTGGTGAAGAAATTTCAGAAAACATGCTTGACCATAAAAATGCTGTGGTTTGGGATGAAGCTGAAAATCGCCTGCATGCTCAGAAAGCATTGATGGAATTCTTACTCAATGAGAATCTTAAGAAAGATTAAGTGATAAAAAAACAGCATCTTTTGATGCTGTTTTTATTTGTGCGCTTTAAATTGAACACTGAAATAAAAACACTTATAGTAAGCTAAGCCCTTTAGAATAAGTTTCTCATCATATGAGAACCTCACTCAACACACAGCGGACGTTATGACTTCACTCGAACAAGCATTATCTCAAATACCAAGTTTTTCTTTGGTGCATGAGCATCTGTTTAGCTCAGCTCAACCAACAGCCGAGCAATTACAACAGATTAAGGAATATGGTTGCAGTACGGTCATTAACCTTGCGACCAGCAAATCAGAACGCTATTTAGCGAATCAGGATCAAATCTGTCTGGATTTAGGTTTGAACTATATTCACATTCCAATTGATTGGGATGTACCTTGCTCTGAGCAATGTTTATTAATTCTGGACTTAATTGACCATTTGGTTCAAAACGAGATCGTTTGGCTGCATTGCACTGAGAATACACGTGTCAGTAGCTTAATGTACTTATATCGTCAGTTTTATCTCAATATGGATCTACCGACTGCACAAGAATTACTACATCAGATCTGGGAACCGAATGAAACATGGACAGGTTTAATTCATAGTATTACTCTACAGCTACAAGGCCGTAAAGCAACACAAGAATTAGAGCAGTCACTCATCAATACCAATCATTTTGCTTGATGTGAAACCAATACAGTTGCGGTTGCCAAGATACCTTCCTGACGACCTGTAAAACCAAGCTTCTCTGTCGTTGTGGCTTTAATGCTAATTTGAGTCACATCCACATCTAATACATCCGCAATACTTTGACGCATTTCCAAATTATGCTTTGCCAGTTTTGGACGTTCGCACGCGACCGTAATATCTGCGTTATTCAGATGATACCCACGATCTAAAATCAACTGGTATACATGTTTTAGCAACAAACGACTGTCTGCACCTTTATATTCTGGATCTGTATCTGGAAAATGCTGTCCAATATCCCCCAATGCTAAAGCGCCCAGTAATGCATCACTCAGCGCATGCAAAACCACATCGCCATCCGAATGTGCTTTTAAACCGTGTGTATGCGGAATTTTGACACCCGCCAAAGTAACAAAGTCACCTTCTTCAAATGCATGCACATCAATCCCTTGTCCAATACGAATTTGAGCAACCATATGATTTTCCTTTTACAATATACCGAACTAATCTTGTATTCAGGCTTTCTATTTCGCTATAGTACGTTGAGCAAATTAGACTGAAAGTATAAGTGATTATGCTGTTTAACACTGTAAGAAATCAATTAAAGAAATCTGGTTATATCATCACATTGGGTTGTTTTTGCTCAACATTTGCCTATGCGGAATCTATTGACTGCAACAGCTCTGCTTTGGAAGCACAAAAAATATGCACCAAGCAATATAAAGAACAGCGTCAAAAGCTGAATAGCAAGTTTTTAACAGCGTATCTGGTGACGGATGCGCCTTTGCAATTGTTACATGATACGCAGACACAGTGGCTCAACCAGATACAGCAATGTAAAACCAAAACCTGTTTTCAGCAGCAATTTGAAGCACGTCTGGATGACCTGAACTTTTATACGTCTATGAACCAGACTTTAACTCAACATTATCTAAAATATGAACATG
The DNA here is from genome assembly GCF_001729365.1 of Acinetobacter sp. YK3. NCBI lineage: Bacteria > Pseudomonadati > Pseudomonadota > Gammaproteobacteria > Moraxellales > Moraxellaceae > Acinetobacter > Acinetobacter sp. YK3. The sequence continues at coordinate 18,029 of NZ_LZPJ01000021.1, read as the reverse complement.
GCAAAATCGCATCTCAACCTGTTCATCTACAAATTCATCAGCTCGATAAAGACAAGTTAAAAATTGAAGGGATCGCTTATCGCAATCCCAACAATCGTCTAGAAACGCAAACCATGTCATTACTTGCTTACAGCACCCCTGAGCAAAAAAATCAGATCATTGATAATGAAAAAAAATGCCAATACCAGTTTGATTTTCAGAAAGCACTTTTGATTGTCAAATCAGAGCAGAAAGGTTGTGAGCGTTTTACAGGAATTTATCGTCTTTACGATTAAGTCTTCAAAGGAATAAAGCCGATGTTATAACATCGGCTTTATTGTTTCAGCTTGGGAATTTTTGCGCAATTTCCTGACTAATCAACACTGCCGTTGCAGCAGATAAAGTCCAGCCTAGATGTCCATGCCCCGTATTATAAAAGACTCGTGGTTGTTTACCTTGTTTTACCACAGGCAGCATATTCGGCATCATTGGACGCAATCCTGCCCACGGCACCACATGTTCAGTCGAAATATCAAAATTCTGGTTGACCCAGTTAATTAACGGTTGAATCCGGTCAGCACGAATATCCCGATTATAACCATTAAACTCAGCCGTTCCCGCAATCCGTAAACGATCCGCACCTAGACGAGAGGTTACAATTTTTGCACTCTCATCCAGCAAACTGACCCACGGCGCATTATTTACACTACGCTCATCTTTAAGCTGGACAGTGATCGAATAACCTTTGACTGGATAGACATTTACACTATCCCCCAACATATCAGCCAATTGATAACTGCCGACTCCACCACAAACCAGTACCACATCTGCAATAATTTCCGTAATGCCATCCGCAGTCGGATTTACATTTTCCGAGCTGTTTTTGCAATGAACAATTGCTTTGTCTTGATTGAACTGAACATCAACCACATCCAGACCAAAACAATATTTTGCCCCATATTGCTGAGTTCTTTCTGCTAACCCCACAGAATATTTATGGATATCTCCCGTTGCATCCCCAGCAGTGTAATAACCACCAAAATATTCGCCTGTTAAGGTCGGTTCAATTGCTTTCATTTCCTCAGGCGTAATTGCATTCCGCTCAAGTTTACCTTCAACCAGTACATCATTGACTTTCTTAGCAATCTCATAATCTTCTCTGGTGTGATACATATGCAAAATGCCACGTTTTTCCAGATCAAAAGAAAGACTTTCTTTTTCAGCAACTTCAAATAGGCGTTGTCGAGCCAACAATGCCAAACGCACGGTTTCAATGGTATTGGCTTTATAATTTTTGATATGCGTTAAAAATTCAATTAACCAGCGATATTTATGCGCACTAAAGGATGGGTTGAGCAGCAATGGTGCATCTTTCTTACTCATCCACTTAATGCCTTTCAGCACTGTGGCTTTCTGGTTCCAGACCTCTGCATTACAGGCAGACAATTGTCCACCATTGGCAAACGAAGTCTCCATTGCAGGAAAAAGATGACGATCGATCACCGTCACTTCATAGCCCAGTTTTATTAATTCATAAGCAGACGTTACACCCGTAATCCCCGCACCAATTACAACAACATGTGGCATAGCAAACTCCTTGAAATGCATAACATTCCATAATGCTTAGCCCCATCTGTCATGGTACCTGAGAGTTTCGGCAGATGATTACCAATTAATCATTAAGCCTTCCCCTTCGGTGAGTGTTTATCGTAGAAGAAAAATGTCCTGTGTTCCTACAAATTGAGCACTGCTCTCCAGATTTTATGTCTATTATTACAGTCCTTTTGCCTGAGAGTTTCCGGGGTCGTTGCTCCTTCGGCGAGTTCATTGAAGAACTTCTCTCCCGCAATAATATTTATATCCTTATAAGCAATATATATGCCGTTCCAAAATACGCACACTAAAATCTTGTAAATGTTTGTAGATCAAGATTTATACGCATGTACTTATTTATCGAGTATAAAAAAAGCAGACTCGAAGTCTGCTTTTAAATCTTAGAATTTACATTGCAAAATTTGTTCGGAAAATTGACCTTTCCAAAGTTCACGCAATGTTGGTAAATAGAATTTTTCACCAATCATCACCAGTTCAGCATCAATCAAGGCATGAATCTCATGCATTAACACATAGTCCAAGGCAATCAAGGATAATTGAGGCTGTGCCTGAGCAATCTGCTTGCGCTTAACTTGTGCTTTTTTAACCAGCTCATTGGCAAAGTTCTTATCTTTATAAGTCGTAATCGCACTTAAACGAAGCTCAATCACGCCCCAGCCTTCAAGTAACTTTTTAAATACTTCAAAATCTTTTGAGGTTGCTTCCCAAGTTACATTTTCCAGATTATTATCTTCTGGCAATACAGGTAACAGTAAATCAGCCGTACTTGGAAAAATTTTCTTTAAATTCAACAGAAACTTAACAGGATTTTCATTGGGTAAATCAGAGAACTGAATGTTGGTTTTAGTATCTGTTAAATAAATCGAGAGCATAATGAAGCAACAGTTTCGTCAATCAAAAGTGTATTGTACGCAGTTCACTTTATAAAAACTACTCTCATAAAAAATCCTTCTATAAGCAGAAGGATTTTTTATCTTGCTGATTAAATATTTTTATTTGCTATTTGGCGAAACCATATTTTCAGGTTTAACCACTTCATCAAATTGCTCTGCTGTCACTAAACCTAACTCCACAGCCACCTGTTTCAAGGTTTTATTTTCCTTGTAAGCTGTTTTCGCAACTTTGGCAGAGTTTTCATAGCCGATCACAGGATTCAGTGCTGTCACCAACATCAATGAATTATGTAAGAAGTGATCAATCTTGTCGCGATTCGGTTCAATACCGACCGCACAATGGTCATTAAAGCTATTACATGCATCACCAAGCAACTGAATGGATTGCAATAAATTATAAGCAATCACTGGCATAAACACATTCAGCTCAAAGTTTCCTGATGCACCCGCCACGTTAATTGTTGTGTCATTCCCTAAAACTTGAGCGACCACCATGGTCATCGCTTCACTCTGGGTCGGATTGACCTTACCCGGCATGATACTCGAACCAGGTTCATTCTCAGGAATACGGATTTCACCAAAACCACAGCGTGGCCCACTCGCCAACCAGCGAATATCATTGGCAATCTTGTTTAAACTTGCAGCCAAGGTTTTCAAGGCACCCGATGCAAATACTGCTGCATCACGACCAGCCAAAGCTTCAAACTTATTTGGCGCAGTCACAAATGGCAGACCCGTTAATTCAGCTAATTGCTCAGCCGCTTTTACCGCATAATCAGGATGGGCATTTAAGCCCGTTCCAACTGCTGTACCCCCCAAAGGTAATTCATACAGTCCAGCCAAAGCCTGTTGTAATCGTTTTAAACCATGTTCCAGTTGTGATACATAACCACTAAACTCTTGCCCCAAGGTTAAAGGCGTTGCATCTTGTAAATGTGTACGGCCAATTTTAACAATGTCATCAAATTCTTCGGATTTGCACTGTAAGGTATTTTTTAGCTTTTCAACGGCAGGAATGAGTAATTCATTAATTTGAAGGCTTGCAGCAACATGAATTGCAGTTGGGAACGAATCGTTGGTTGATTGCGCGCGGTTAACATGATCATTCGGATGCACAGGTTTTTGCGCGCCTAATGCCTGACCTAGTTTCTGGTTGGCAATGTTTGCAATAACTTCATTACAGTTCATGTTACTTTGCGTACCAGAACCTGTTTGCCAAACCACCAAGGGAAATTGTGAATCCCATTGTCCAGCAATCACTTCTTCGGCAGCACCAACGATATATTGACTTAAATCTTCAGGAAGTTGTTTTAATTCAGCATTGGTGATCGCAGCAGCTTTTTTTACTAAGCCCATTGCACGAATCATCGGGCGTGGTAAACGCTCCTGACCAATTTTAAAGTTCTGTAAACTTCTTTGCGTTTGCGCACCCCACAAGGCTTCATTCGGAACCTCGATTTCACCCATGGTGTCGTGTTCAATTCGCATTTGCATAAACAACCTCTGCTCTATTTGGTTAAAATTTTCACGGGCTGAAGCAAGCTAATGCTTTGGCTGGTTGTGGATATCCTAATCAAACCAGCCAAATATGTAAATAAGAATCATTATCTTAATTACCTTTTAAGGTATTCAGATAAAAACGCCATTCATCTTCAATCATTTGTGCTAAAGGCCGTTTCGGTGTCCAGTTTAAAATACGCTGTGCTTTATCTATATTTGCACCAAGCTGAGCTAATTCCTCATGTTGATAGATTGCAGGCTGAACGCGAACTTCAGCCTGCGTCACCTTTGAAATCTCATCCAATAAACTTTGGATAGAAGTCAGCTGCTGATGGGCAATATTAAATGACTCCAGACATCCGGATTGCGTTTTTAGCCAATTCAAGGTCATTAAAATGGCATCACAAGCATCCAGAACATGTAAGAAACTACGCTCCACCGTGCCATCTTTGGTCTGAGCCTGATTTTGCAATTCAATACAATCACGTTGCATCGCTGCAACTTGCAATGCTAAAGGCACAATATTTTTAGGGAGCTGAGTAACATACTCGCCTAGAACGCCATGCTCGAATGCACCAACAATATTAGATAAACGTAGATTGACTATCTTCCACTCAGGATCAACTTTATAGGTATCGGCAATAATGTTTTCTACCATTTGCTGCGAGCGAATATAAGGATTGGCATAACCGTAGTTAAAGACCGTATCTTCAGAGAGTGCGGTATCCGACTTGCCATACACCGCCAGACTGGACAGGTTTAATAATTGTCTCACGCCCATCCGTTGCATGGCACGTAACAAGCTCATAATGCTACTGACATTATCATTATAATATTCGAGCGGTTTTAAGGCCGATTCTTCAAGCGACTTAAAGCTTGCTGTATGAATAACGGTATCAATTGAATATTGTTCAAATACTTTATTTAAAGCAGGCGTATTACGTACATCTAGTTTTGCAAAAGGAATATACATGCCTGAAATATATTCCAAACGTTCCAAAGTTTGTAAAGTTGAGTTAGCCAGGTTATCAACAATGACAATCTCTTGCCCATGAGCCAATAAACTCAAAGCAATATGTGAACCGATAAAGCCTAAACCACCTGTCACCAAAATCATTGTATACTTACCTTCTTTTTAATCTGTCCATCATCATTTTGCCTACTATGACCATAGTGAATGTTCAATGAGTACACTACTGTTAATTACTTCCTCACCAACTTCTGTGATCGCATGGCATGCATTGGGTTTAGCGCAAGCATTACAAAATAAGCATGAAGAATTTCGTGTTTTCTTTTACCAAGACGCTGTTCATGTTGCGAACGATTTACAGTGGTTTCCTGATGATCAACGTAACCTGAAACAAGAATGGCAAAAGCTGGGCATTCGACTCCCTGTCTGTGTCAGTGCTGCCCTTGCTCGGGGAATCACTGATGCAAGCAATGCACAACGTCATTCGCTTCAACATCACAACTTGGCACAAGGTTTTGAGCTGGTTGGGCTTGGAGAGCTTGCTGATGCAGTGCAAAGCTGTTCTCGTTTAATTCAATTTTAATTTAAGTTCTTTAATAGAGTGTTGCTTTAAAAAGGTAAATTGTGTGAAATCTGTACTTGTCATCCTAACGCAGCCTAATTTAACGAATTTGCAGACCAATGAAAGTCTGTCTGCCACTATGGTTTTAGCAACCTTTGGTATTTCTGTCAAAGTATTATTAAGAGACGCTGCCTTGAGTTTATTGGACAATAAAATAGAATTCGACCAGCTAAAACATGCCTTTAAAATTGCAGCCAATATGGTGGACAGTTTTGAGTTCTATGATTTGACCCCAATCTTGGTTGAGACTAAAAATCAACAACTTAACATCATAAAGAATACCGATCAGGAAATTGAATTTATCGAGATTACCCCTGAACTCATCCGTTCATTTGATCATGTCTTGTATTGGTAAGGTATTTCACAATGAAAAATAGTGTTTTATTTTTAATCCAATCGCCTTATAACAATCTCGATAAAATCTGGGAACAGTTGGCACAAATGGCACAATCTGATGATCATATCGTTATTATGGGTGATGCGACTTTGTTTATTCCATCTTCAGTTTTTAGCCACTACCCTCATCTTTACTGCTTAGCGAATGAACAGGAGATGCTGAGTAAGGAAGATCTGGAACAGGTTAAATCCATTGATTACGCAGCATTTGCAGATTTAGTTTTACAATTTGAACGTTGTATCACGTTAAAATAATGCTTTGATTCGATTTATTTAAAATTTACTTAGGCTATTTATGCAATTAGAATTAGATCAAGACGGTCATCTGGTCGATTACACCATCTGGAATCCTGAGGTTGCTCAGGAACTGGCGAAGACGCTGGACTTAGAACTTACCGATTGGCATTTTGATGTACTTCATGCAGTACGCCAGTTTTATCAGCAGTTTGGACATTCGCCTGCAACCCGCCCATTGATTAAGTTTTTAATGAAAACTGTCAGTCCTGAGATTAATAATGCCGAGTTACAGCAACGATTTAATACAGGTCTGGTTGCTCGTCATTTAAGTCGCTTAGCGGGCGTGCCCAAACCTGCAAACTGTTTATAAGAGTTCACGCAAATTTCTTTGCACACGCCACACATGCAATGACTGCAACCGTTACCGCAAACATTGCGATACTGACCTGCTCATGCAGAAGTACCGCTGCAATGATTAGTCCAAATATCGGTTGCAGGAGTTGTAATTGGCCTACAGTGGCTATTCCACCTTGCGCCAAACCCTTGTACCAGAAAAAGAAACCAATCAGCATACTGAACAATGAAACATAAGCTAAACCCAGCTTGGCAGAAATCGAGATCTGGTCAAAACTCACCGGCATATAGAGATAAGAAACCAGAAGCATAATCGGCAAGGTTAAAATCAGTGCCCAACAAATCACTTGCCAACCACCCAAATGTTTCGAAAGCTGCCCACCTTCTGCGTAGCCAAAACCACAAAGCAATATCGCCAATAACATGAACAGGTCGCCATAATTAAATGACCATGTACCTGTCTGGATCAACATAAAACCAAAAACCAGTGCACCACCTAATATCGCAAATAACCAAAACACCAGATTAGGCCGTTCACCACCACGTAATACCCCAAAAATCGCAGTCGCCAATGGCAATAGCCCAACAAACACAATGGTATGTGCAGCACTCACATATTGAAGCGCCAAGGCAGTAAAAAGCGGAAATCCAATCACCACCCCGATGGCAACGTAAAATAAGGACAGCCAGTCTTTTTTCTGAGGTAACTTCTGACGTGATAATAAGACCAATGCCAAGCCTAACAGCCCTGCTATTGCGGCTCTTGCTGCGGTTAAAAAAGTCGGACTAAAATCCATCACTGCAACGCGGGTGGCTGGTAAAGAACCCGCAAAAATAACCACGCCAATGAATCCATTTATCCAGCCACTGCTTAAAGACTTCATTTAAATTCTCCAGATCTATATGCAGAATTTAAACTGTGCTATGGTAAATGCACCATACACAATACAGTACAATTTTAAATAACTGTACTGGTATAAAGCCCAATACAGTCAGGTCTAAGCACATGAAAAGTACAAAAATCGATTTTGTGATACAGTATATTCATGAACAGATTAAAAACCGCTCTTTAGTGCCAGGCTCTCGGCTTCCTTCCGTTCGTGCATTGGCAGGTCTTTTAAATCTGTCTATTTCCACTATTGTAGAAGCATATGAACGTCTAGCAGCACAAGGCCTGATCGAAGCAAAAACAGGCTCAGGCTTCTTTGTCGCAGGCCCGATTGCGCCATTATCTATCTCGGAAATTCATCCTAAAATTGACCGCAATATTGATCCCCTCTGGATTTCGAGACAAGCACTAGAAGCAAAACAAGGGGTATTAAAACCTGGATGTGGCTGGTTACCAGATGACTGGATGCCTCATGAAAATATACGTAAAGCAATTCGCAAAGTCTCCAAAGCCAATTCAAGTATTCTCACCGATTATTCAACGCCACTCGGTTTAGCACCCTTACGTGAATTACTTTCTCGTAAAATCTTAGCAAAAGGCATTGAAGCAGTTCCGAATCAGATCTTATTGACGGATTCTGGAACTCAAGCCATTGATTTAATTTGCCGCTATTTTCTGAAACCGAATGATGTCGTGTTAGTCGATGATCCCTGTTATTTTAATTTTCACGCCTTACTCAAAGTTCACCAAATTCAAATTATTGGTGTGCCTTACACACAAACTGGGCCAGATATTGAGGCATTTGCGGAGGCGATTCACAAGCATAATCCCCGTTTATACATTACCAATTCAGGAATTCACAATCCGACTGGTGCAGTGTTAACCGCATCCAAAGCCTATCAGGTATTAAAACTGGTTGAGCAGTCAAATCTGATTGTGATTGAAGATGATATTTTTGCAGATCTGGAACTTCATACGGCGCCACGACTTGCAGCACTGGATGGCCTGTCTCGCGTTATTCATATTGGCAGTTTCTCTAAAACCTTATCGGGTGCAGTCCGGACAGGTTATATTGCAACCAAACCAGAATGGATTGAGGATTTAACTGATATCAAAATTGCAACCAGTTTCGGTGGTAATAATCTTTCCTCGGAAATTTTATTTTCAGCCTTAACCGATGGCAGTTATCGAAAATATCTCGATGAACTCAAAATAGATTTGGCAAAAGCTATGGACGCCACAGTTAAAAAATTAGAAAAAATGGGGATTACACCGTGGGTGAAACCTCAGGCAGGTTTATTTTTATGGTGTGAGTTAGCAGAACATTTTGATACGGCACGAATCGCTCAATATTGTCTGGAACAAGGCGTTATTCTGGCTCCAGGCAATGCCTTTAGCCAAAGTCAGAATTTTAAAAATTTTATTCGTTTTAATGTAGCGCAATGCCAAGATCCAAAAGTGTTCGAGGTGCTATCACATGCAATTCAACAGGAAATAGCACATCAAAATCTTTAAAACCTAATAAGGAAATGATCATTTCATGGCCGTTTAGCCGATAAAATAATGCATGACTGGAATTTTACTCACTCCTCATCAAGCACTTTTTTGTTTTTGCTCGATAAATGCAAAATAACCGGGCCCCGCAGCAACACGTACATCTTTAACATGGATAGGCTCATTACAATCTGAACAAATCACTTTAGGACTGATTTTTTTGCCACAGGTTTTATGCGTAAATTCGATTGGCTTACCCAGTCCCATATCCATCCATTTATCCGCCCATTGCACCATCGCCAAAAGGATTGGATACAGATCTAAACCTTTTTCAGTCAATTGATACTCAAAACGTTCCTGACGGTCGACATAAGGCACTTTCATTAAAATCTCGTGCTCGACCAAACGCTTCAAGCGTTCTGAAAGGACATGACGGGTTAAGCCAAGACTACGTTGAAAGTCATCAAAACGGCGTACACCCATAAATGCATTGCGTAAGATGAGCATTGTCCAACGATCACCTAATACTGAAAGCGTCCGAGCCACTGAACATGGCTGATCGCCAATTTCTTCCCATTTCATTATTATCACCTAATCATTTTTTTAAAGTTTTTGCAGACATGGAATCTATGTCTTGAACCGTCGAAATTTGCCAAGGGGGTCGCCATTGCCTGCATTTCATGCCTTGTTAAAGTCGTTTTAACCAATAACATAATGCATGGACGAAATGTCAACAGCCCCTAATCAAGCAATATAAAATATACACTAAACCACCTTGTCCATCAGATGCAATATTGGTACTTGGCTAAAAGTGACAAAATTCACAAATTTTACTCATTTCTGCTGAACCTTTAATTGCGAATGAATACGCCGTTCACTTCCATTCCTGCTTCAGGCTGAATATGGGCAGGAATACGTACCAGACAGTTGGCTTGCATCAAATTACTCAACATATGCGATTGTTGCTTGGCAAGGCTTTTCAGCTTGAGCTGACCTTGTTCAAAATAGGCATGCATCCTTAAGAATCGTTCACGTGCATCGGACTTCAAATCATGGGTCAGTATTGCACTAAACCATTCCAGAGATTGAGTCTGGTTTTGTAAGGCATCAAATAGAACTTTGCCATACATCTGCATACACACATAAACGGCTGCTGGATTGCCTGGCAAACCAAGTATATAACAGTGATGATTTTGTGCTGTATATTCGGCAAAAAATAAAGGTTTACCCGGTTTTTGTTTCACCTTCCAGAAAACCTGCTCAAAGCCTGCTTCAAAGGCACAAGGACGCACAAAATCATAATCGCCCACAGAAACACCACCTGTGGTAATAATGACATCATAATGCGGTTTGAGCTGTTCGAAGCATTGCGTTACCTGTTCAGCCTCATCGGCAATATGGCGTATTTCTACCGCTAATCCATAATCTTGCAACCAAGCTTTTAACAGTGGACCATTAGCATCAAACACTTTTCCAGCTTGTAAATCATCAGGTGTTTCCGCAACTTCATCACCAGTAATCACAACGGCAACTTTGGGTTGTTTAAACACTTCAAGAGTTTTTACTCCAGCCATGCTCAGTGCGGCTAAAGCCCCAATATTAATGCGCTGCCCAAGCTCTGCCAGTCGCTGCCCCCACTGAATTTCTTCACCTGTAAAGCGGATATCTGCCTGAGCCTTGATATGTTCAGTCAAACGAATCAGCTTATCATTTTCAATATTTACGATTTCCTGTCGAGCGACATGAGTGGTTCCTTCAGGGATTTTCCCCCCAGTAAAAATACGAACGGCTTGTCCATCCCTAAGCTGTACATCAGACTCACTGCCCGCTTTAATTTCTCCAATCACCGAGAAAGTAGCATCTTGCAAGTTTTCACGAGCGCTATGGATTGCGTAGCCATCGACTGCACTTTGTGAGAAGCTCGGTAAATTCACCTGAGAAACGATGGCTTGAGCCAGATAGCGATTGAGACACTCACCTAAAGGCAAGGTCTCGGTGGCTAAGGTTTTAGCTTGGCTTTGGATCAGTGCGAATGCCTCATCAATACTGATCAATCCTTTTTCAGCACCACATCCTGACATTATTCATAACCTCCCGGATGAGGTAAGTCTCGACATACATCAAAAATATGCACCAACGCTGGTAAAATCGCCGCCATAGATTCACTGGCGCCGCCACGGCTACCCGGTAACGTCACAACCAACGAACGATCAATAAATCCTGCAACACCACGTGACATCGCCGCATAAGGCGTCCGTTTCTGTCCAAATGAACGTGCCGCTTCCATCAGACCATCCAGCTTTCGTTCTAATAGCGGCTCAAGCGTATCCACCGTAATATCACGCTTGCCAATCCCTGTACCACCAACCGTCATGATGCAAGCATAAGATTTGGTTAACTCCAGAACCAGATCTTTTAATTGATCAGCTTCATCAGGCAGGATCTGATAATGAATCGGATCAAAGCCTGCTTCGGTCAAGGTCTCTACTACGGACTTTCCTGCAGTATCAGGTTTACGCCCCGCAGCCACCGTATCCGAAAGGACAATAACAGCCGCAGAAACAGGTTGGCGTAAAGTCCGCTTAAAATGGGATTTACCACCTTTTTTCTTCAGCAATTTGCATTGATCCAGACACAGCTCTTCAGGTTCACAATGCGGTTTCAGCATGTCATATAGCGTTAAGCCAGCCAGACTTGCAGCCGTCAAAGCCTCCATCTCGACACCTGTTGGCCCAATGGTTTCCACTGTGGTTAAGATCACCACATGATCCTCTTGCAAATCATACTCGACATCAGCACGATAAATCGGTAATGGATGGCATAGTGGAATCAGTTCATCTGTGCGTTTTGCTGCCAGAATGCCTGCAATACGTGCTGTTTTTAAAGCATCGCCTTTTTCGGTATTTCCATCACGAAGTAACTGAATACAATGTGCGGGTGCATGTAAAATTGCTTGTGCTTCTGCTACACGGTAACTTTCGGGTTTCATCCCAACATTTTTCATTTTAACTTCCTAACGCTTTATTCGTGTGTATGCGCATGTGTGCAATTTTCTGGATGATGAGCATATTGATGCCGTTCAGTGTGAGATGTTGATTCAGCGGTATCTTTACGGATACAACAACCTTCAACATAGTGACTGGTACCATCCATGAAAAATTCTTCTTTCCAGATCGGTACTTCATGCTTTACCCGCTCTACGGCTTCTTCGCAGGCTTGAAAAGCTTCACGGCGATGAGCAGCATAAGCAATGGCAATAATGGCGGTTTCACTGACCTCTAAATAACCAATACGATGCATGACCCGAACATAAGAGACCTGATATTTCTCTTTAACTTGCTGCTCGATTTCACGAATCATCTTTTCAGCAACTGGCGTATAGGAGGTATATTTCAATGCCTTGACTGCTTTACCTTCATGATGATTACGCACGGTTCCAACAAAGATATCAACGCCACCACATTCAGGAAATGCCTGTATTGGGTCGAAACTGTCGAGGCTTAAAGCCTGATCTTGAACTCTGGCAAATTCACGCATATTTATCCCCCTGCCACTGGCGACAACAGTACTAAAGTACAAGATTGATCTAATTCCATTTGACGTGTCACAATATCTTCTCCTATTGCACAGGCACATTTTTCCATTACCTGACGCGCTTCTGGATAAAGCGTTACAATATGGGTTAATACATCTTTAACACTTTGATTTTCTGCAAACTCAAATGCAAGCGCCTTTGGCAACAACCTTTCAATTGCGCCAAAAGCTTCAATTTTGATCTCAATGGTTTGCATATTTTCTCCAGATCACTTGCTCTTTAACCACCCAGCATGTGCATACTGATTTTACGGGCTTGTTGATGTTGTATCGCATGATAGCCTTTGGCTTTATGCCAGATATAAGGCTTCACCTGTTGGTCGAGTTGCAGCAATGCACGCTGTTTTGACTCATTATTTTGCTGAATTAGATCGTGTAAATAGGGTTTAATATTTAAGCCTTGTTGAGCAAATAGACAGTTATACAATTCGCCTTGAGCCGTTAAACGGATTCGATCGCAGTCCCCACAAAATGAATGGGTAATAGTCGAAATAATGCCAAGTGGATAATGTCCATCAAGCTGATAAATACGCGCAGGCTCATGCTGCTGTTGTAAGACCTGAACATCATAATGAGGCTGGAGCTGCGCTAAAATTTCCGCTTCACTCACCACAGCATCATCTGTCCAATGCTGATCTCCATCCAATGGCATAAATTCAATAAAGCGCAATGGAATGTTCTGTTGTTTTGCCCACTGTACCATCGGCAAAATCTGGTCATCATTATGGCCTTTCATCAACACACAATTGAGTTTAAATGGCAGCCCTGCCTTTTTTGCAGCCTCTATACCATTCAGTACGGGTGTAAGTTCTTTTTTGGTCAGTTGCTTAAACTGGGTCGGATTCAGGCTATCCAGACTAATATTGAGATCGTCTAAACCCGCCTGTTTCAATGCTTCGGCATATTTTGCCAAATAATGGGCATTGGTCGTGATCGAAATCCGTTTTAAGCCGAGTGCTCTTAACTGTTGTAAATCAGCAATAAAATGAACCACGCCCTGACGCATTAACGGTTCACCGCCCGTGATACGAATATTTTCGATTCCTTGTCCAACCATATATTGGCAAAAAGCAAATAAGGCTTCGAAACTGAGCAAATCCTGTTTCTTCATCCATTCAGGATGCTCAGGCATACAATAAATGCATTTGAAATTGCAGCGATCTGTCACGGAAATCCGTAACTTACGCTTAATACGACCATACTGATCCTGAAGAATCGGTAAAGTCGTTTCAAGTTTCTCATGCTTCATCATACGCACTCATTTGTAGATCTTTTTACTGGCTAAGCACAAGTTCTGTGCAAGCTTGTTCATGTATCAAACTAAAGTTTTTTATTACAGCAATAATTATTCCAATCACATCCTCTGTTCAGGCTTGCTGTTGCTTATTCAAACAAATAAGCAATACTTTCAATTTACGCATAAAAATATCTGATGTCTTGCATATTTTTGTTCAAAATCCTTGCACTATTTTCAGGCAGCTTTCCTTGTATTGATAACATTTAGTGCATGATGCTCATAAAATCAATATGCTGATCGTCTAAACCGTCAAATGCTGTAAACGCACAGGTACGTATTTATGATATGGCGTTTTGGACAACGGATCACAATGCCCTGTTGAAGTCAGGCGGTTCAATTGTGGCCCGACCGACTCAGCGCTAGCATAACTTGATCCATAACCATGCGGTAACGACACTACACCTTTTCGCATCCCTTCATCAAGCTCAACCGTAACCTGAATACGCCCATGCTCTGAAATACATTGCAGCTTTTCCCCTGTTTCAACACCTAACGCCAAGGCATCATCAGGATTCATTCTTAAACGTCCTTCTGCATCCACTTTACGCCATGCAGGATCTCTATAGATCTGATTCGCATTGTAGCTACGTCGTTCACCTGCCAGTAAAATAAAAGGATAATATGGTGTGGCTGCAAATTTCTGATGCTTTAATTCAGCCAGCTCGATAAACATTTCTGGAATTGCCAAACGAATTTTTTTGTCCTTATAGGCAATCAGCTCCCAGACATCAGCATAATCATGTGCAGACAATACGACGCCTGAACGCTGTTTCAAAATGGCCTGAAAAAGCATTACACCAAGATTAAAACGATTACCTTCATAGCCAGCCCGCTTCACCGCTTTAAAATGCTGTGCTGCGTATTGCATACATAAAGGCAATAACAAAGCTGTCGAGGCAGCACCATCGGGTAATGTTTTGCCCAAAGTGCGATATACAATGGATGCAGCATAAGGAATCAGCTTCTTATTTTTTACAAAAGAGGCGCCAAGCGCTGCGAAATAGGCAAGATAAGCTGTTTTTGCACGATCTTTTTCCGCAATTTTGCTCAGGATTGTAAACTGTCGGGGAATAACCTGCATGGCTTCCAGTAATCGTGTATAAATTTCCGCTTCAGGTAAAGTATTACCTTGTGCTTTAAAAAGTGGATGCCGTAAATGAAAGCCATTTTTGGGAAATTCTAAGTTGAATCCCGTAAATTCCCATTTTTCGAATTGGGTATGCGCTGGTAAAACATAATGTGCCAGACGCGCAGTTTCTGTCATTGCAACATCAACCACCACCAAAAGTTCCAGTGACTGAAAGGCTTGCTCATAAGCGCTAGTATCAGGATAAGTCAGTAAAGGATTGCAACTATCCACGAATACGGCACGAACTCGTTTTTCCCCAGCCTTTAAAATTTCATCAGGCAAAATATTCGGGGGAAAGAAACCAGAAATGGGGAACATTTTATGATGAACTGTACGGCGATACTTTGGATTCCGCTCATCGGTATTGCTCAGGATTGGAATAAACATGGTATGTAGGTTATTGGTTCCCTGCTGACCAAAATGCCCTGTGAGTAAATACAAAAGTTTTTCCAAATAACCATTCAATGTCGTATTTAAAGTGTGTTGAATACCTAAATCAATACGTACACAGCCACGTTTGGCTTTGGCAAAGTCACGCACGATCTGATAAATCAATTCAACTGAAACATCCGCTTTCTGGATATATTCCGCTATCGGAATCGCTTCAAACGCCTGTTTAACTTCGTCAAAACCATGTGTATGTTGCTGAATAAATTGCTGATCATACAATTCCTCTTTGAGCAGGATTGCGATCATGGCAGACATCAGATAGGCATCTGTTCCAGGTTTCAGTTGTACATGAATATCGGCTTGTTTAGCCGTTTCAGTAACACGTGGATCAAACACCACCATCGTCCGATTCGGATCTTTTTTAATATGTTTCAAGGTATCACGGGCATTGGGAATGCCATGTGCCTGAAATGGATTGGTTCCAATAAACAGGACATAGTCAGCATGCTCGACATCTTCCGTGGTATGACAGGCTTGACTACCGAACAAACGTCCATTGACCCAGAAATCTCCGGTTTTTTCTTGGGCTAAGGAGTTATAAGAATAAAAACTTTTCATTGCATATAAAAGTTGACGACCATAGGCAGCTCCCAAATGGTTCCCCTGGCCGCCACCACCGACAGAAGCGAATGCCGTTCCCCCATGCGTATCCCGAATCTGTACAAGCTGATCAGCAATCTCCTCAATCGCTTGATCCCAACTGATTTCCTTGAATGAACCATCGACTTGACGTTTTAATGGCGCGGTCAAACGATCTGCATGCTGCTGGTAATGCTGCAAACGTGCCGCTTTCTGGCAAATATAGCCTTGAGAAAAAAGATGATGGGTATCACCTTTTATCTTTTTAAACTGATTATCTGCAATTTCAACACTCAGCCCACAGTTGCGTGAACATAAAATACAAGCCGTTACATCCTGTCTTGGTGCTGTTCCAGTCGTCATTGTTCTCACCTTATTGTTTTATGAATATTGGCCCATTAAACAGATTTGCCCTGCTGAACCCACCACACGAATATGTTGCTCAGTGCTGATTTCTACTTGGTTATGTTTTGAAGGTAATTTAACAGGTTTTAAAAAACGAACATCAATTTGCTGAATTGGCTTAGGAAGCAACTCAAAGCTGCGTGCAAATACACCAAAACCATGTAGGACTTTTTGCCCAAAGCTCGATCGTTTTGCTAACGGCCCAACCCAATGAATTGGATTAAAATCACCCGTCAATAATGCAAACTTAAAACCGTCATCGGCTGTCGCAGACCATTCGCCTAAACTGTGCCAGCTTTCATTATCTGTTGTTTCAGTACGCTTGGTTTTCTCAAAATTGGGCAAAATAAATGCCATATGCAATACCGCTTCGACCAGCGTTGGCTGAGTGATCGTACCCGTGATAATTTGCACTGAAACACGAGCCAAGCCATTACGCTCATCCACAGATGCGATCTTGGCCTGAATCAATAGCTTTTCATTTCTGGGAATGTCACCATGAATCTTTAGGCTCACACCTTGATTGATGACCTGACTAAGCGGGTAATTTGTTTGTAAAAGCAGACGGGTTGCAAATGAAAGCCCCCATTGCGAAACCATATGTGCGGGGATGGAATCTGGATATTTACGGGTTGATGCTCCACTCCATTCAATATAATGCTTCACCAACTCATCGCTTGGTGGCTGAATAATTTCTTTAATCGGTGCCAGCGCTTGCCAATCACCTTGCTGAACTTTAGCTTTTGAGAAGCTTCGCAATACAATTTTCCCAATCCCAGCCAAGGTTGCCTGATGCTCGAATAAAAACTGCAATGGAATCTGCTGATAACGAACTGCCCTCATCTCTTACTCCTTCTTCCTTTTATTTTTCTATTACGATGTTCACTGCACGCATATAAGTGTTGGCTTAATTACATCGAGGCTAACATGTTTAAAATTTAATCAAGTTCCAAAATAGAACTAGAAAAGAGAAAGGTCAAGACCTTCTGTCTGAATTAGGAAATAACGACAGACGCATGCAAACGACCATTTTTAGTTATACCTTATAGAAATAATAAATAACGATATAAAAATTTAATTAGTGATTAATACCTAATGTCTTTTATTTAGGCATGATATTTTCACAAAGAATTAAAATGCATACCAAAAACACCCTAATTTAATAAACAAAAAATTAGACAAAATATTTCTTTTATATCTCAAACAATTACCTAAATATCAAAATTAAAACAGGCTAAAATACTGATAATAAAAAAAGGACTTCTGCATATTAATTAATACAAAAGCCCTTTCACATGAGACATATTACAACAAACTGATCCAAGAATGATTAACCAATCACATAATACTCATCAATATATTAACTTCTTATGTTTTAACATTAGATCTTTCTTTTCACTAGATAATTGCTCATTCATATCTTTTGATTGATACATCTTGTTTCTTTTAAACATAAATTCGGGCTTATAATTTCCTTCCTGATCATAATTAGCAGGATTAAACTCAGGAAAATCATCATAATAATCAGATACTTTTTGCATATTCATCTCCTACGACTCAATACAGATTATTAAAAACTAATATATTAAAGTATGTACCACAACAGAGCCATGCACTATATAAATAG